>JAOAFL010000121.1 GCA_026416295.1 Burkholderiales bacterium
ATGTAGAAGAGGAGGATCGCGGCGGCGCTCGCCACGTCCACCGGCCGCGCCTCGGGCCAGCAGCGCCAGGCGGCGAGCGCAAACGCCGCCCCTGTGAGGATCCGCCCCGCAAGCGGCACCGGCGGCCCGCGCAGCAGCCAATGATCGAGCATCGCCTGCCAGGCGGTGCCGGAGACGAGGCTTCGGCCCGAGGCGGCGACCCAGAGAACGAGGAGCGCCTCCGCCGCAAAGAGCGCAAGCCACCGTCCGCTTCCGTGATAGCGCACGCCGCGCTCCGGGAGGAGATACGCCGCGAACGTATTGGCCGGAACGAGGAGGACGAGAGCGGCATAGGCGGCTTTGGCCGGCGCCGAGCCCGCGCCCCAGGCCTGCGCGACCTCCCAGCCGGTCCAGGCGGCGAGAATCGAAAAAGCGAGCACGAACGCGCGGCCGCGGTTGAACCACCAGCACACGAAACACGCCCCGGCGAGCATCGCGTAGGGCCCGACGGTCGAAAGCCCGGCGAGCGACGCTGGAAGCGGCGGGGCGAGCGCCGCCGCGAGCGTCGCCGCCGCGAGGATCGCGGCCGGTGCGGCAAGCGGCCGAAGCGCAGGCGCCACGTGCGCGGCTAAAGCCCCGCCTTGCGGGCGAGCTCCGCGCCGTAGAAGCGCTCGCAGAGCATGCGCCGGCGCGTGCGGGAATCGGCTTGCGGCGGCAACGACGCCTCGACGAGCAGGCGCGCCGATTCGAACATGTCGGCGCACATCGCGACGCGTTCCTGCGGCGTCAGCTCGGCAAAGCGCCGGCGAACGAACTCGCGGAATTCCGGCGTCGTGTCATCCATGCGCGAGCCTGGCCAGCAGGTCGGCTACACCCAGTTCTCCGGCCCAGCGCCGGAGGTACTCCGCGTCGGCGCCGGCGGCGAGCAAGGCGCGTGCATCCCGCAGCTGAAGCTCCGAGCCGGAGTCCTTCGCCCATACGAGCTTCGAGAGGATCAGGTCTTCCTTCGTCACGATCCACGCCTGGAACCCACCCAGCGGGACGCGGGTGCGCCGCTCGAACTCGTTGCGCCGAAAGGCATCGTCCTTGCGGACGACGAAGTCCACTTTCACGAGATGGCCGAGGTGTAGCGCATTGAAAATGCCGCGTTCGCGGGCCGCGCGCAAGGCGTCCTCCGGGAGCAGGTAATAGTCCGGTGCGAACAATTCCGCGACCCGCTGCGCACCGGCCGGGTCGAGCTCCACCACAAGATCAATGTCCCGGGTCATGCGCGGCGGAGCATAGTACGCAAGCGCCATCGAGCCGGTCAGCATGTAGCGAATGCCGGCCTTTTCAAGACGCGCGACCGCGTCCTTGAGTACCTCGATTTCCGCACTCACGTGCCGAGCGTATCCGGCCGGAAGCCGACGTCGCAGACGCGCCCGCGCTGGGCGCGCCGGCCCTTGTACGCTTCGAGCGCTTTCGCATCGAGCGTCTCGGCCGCGCGGTTCTTGCGCTTGACGCCCGAGACCGCGAGCGAGTTTCCGTCGGTCACCGCGACCGCGGCGAGCGACACGCCTTCGGGTAGCGCGATGAGCTGGACGCCCACGCCGCCATTGGGCCGCTGCGGCACTTCCTCGAGCGGGAAAACGAGGAGCCGCGCATCCGAGGAAAGCGCCGCGACGAACGCGCCCGCGTCCGCGCGCGCGGGGGCGAGCGCCCGCGCCCCCTCGGGCACGGTCATGAAGTCCTTGCCCTGGCGCGTCTTGGTCGCCATGTCGCCGAGCCGGCAGCGAAAGCCGTAGCCGGCGCTGTTCGCAAGAAGGAGCGGCGTCTGCGGATCGCCGGTTCCGATCCAGACGATGTCGTCGGAGCCGGAGTGAACGAGCGTATTGATCGGCGCGCCGTCGCCGCGCCCCGAGGGGAGCGCCGCCGCCTGCACGCTGAAGACCTTGCCGCCTGCGGCGAGCACGGTGAGCGTGTCGGTCGTCTTGCACTCCAGTTCCATGTAGCGGCCGTCGCCCTCCTTGAAGCCGATCGCGGAGAGGTCGAGCCCGTGGCCGGCGCGCGCCCGCACCCAGCCCTTCTTCGAAAGGATCACGGTGATCGGCTCCTCGAGCACCGTGCGCTCCGGCGCCGCGCGCTCGGCCGGCTGAATCAGCGTGCGCCGCTCGTCGCCGTAGGCCTTGGCATCGGCCTCCAGTTCGCGCACGACGAGCTTCTTGAGCTCCCGTTCGTCGCCGAGGATCGCCCGCAGCTCCTTGCGCTGCGCGACGAGCGCCTTGCGCTCCTCCTCCAGTTTCACGCCGTCCAGCTTCGTCAGCTGCCCGAGGCGGATGTTGACGATGTCCTCGGCCTGGCGCTCGCTGAAGCGCCATTTCGCCATCATCTTCGCCTTCGCCTCGGCCTGGTCTTCGGCCGCGCGAATCAGACGGATGATCTCGTCGATGTGCGCGAGCGCCGCAAGCCGCCCCTCGACGATGTGCAGGCGCTCTTCGCACCGGGCGAGCCGGTGCTCGGTGCGCCGGCGGACCGTGCGCACCCGGAACTCGCCCCACTCGCGCAGGATGTCGAGCAGCCCTTTCGTCTCCGGCAGGCCGTCGAGCCCGAGCCAGGTGAGGTTTACCGCAAAGCGCGTCTCGAGCGAGGTGTGCGCAAGGAGCGCGTTCATGAGCGCCTGCGGGTCCTGGCGCGAGCTGCGCGGCTCGATCACGAGGCGAAGCTTGGACTTGCGATCGGACTCGTCCCGCACCGCCTCGACCAGATCCAGCATGAACTGGCGAAGGCGCTTCTGTTCCTGCGTGACGTCCTTTCGGCCGGCGGCCGCCTTGGGATTGACGAGCGCTTCGATCTCTTCCAGCACCTGGCGGCAGGAGACGCCGTGCGGAAGCTCGGTGACGACGATCCGCCACTGCCCGCGCGCAAGCGGCTCGACCGTCCAGCGCGCGCGAACGACGAGCGAGCCGCGGCCGGTTTCGTACGCGGCGCGGATTTCCTCCGGCGGCGAGATGATCTGCGCGCCGCCCGGAAAATCCGGCCCCGGCATCAGCGCGAGCACGTCCTCGAGCTTCGCGCGCGGGTGGCGGATGACGTGCGCGCAGGCGGCGGCGACCTCCTTCAGGTTGTGGGGCGGAATGCGCGTGGAGAACCCGACCGGGATGCCGAAGGAGCCGTTCAGCAGCCCGAAGGGCAGGCGCGCCGGAAGCAGCACCGGCTCCTCGAACTTGCCGTCGTAGTTTTTCGCGAAATCGACGGTGCCTTCCTCGATCTCGGCAAGGAGCAGCTCCGCGTAGCGCGAAAGCCGCGCCTCGGTGTAGCGGTAGGCGGCCGGCCCGTCGCCGTCGCGGCTGCCGAAGTTGCCCTGGCCGTCGATCAGCGGATAGCGCATCGCGAACGGCTGCGCCATGTGAACGAGCGCCTCGTAGGTCGAGGCGTCCCCGTGCGGGTGGTATTTTCCGAGCACTTCGCCGACGTAGCGCGCGCACTTCGCGAAGCCCTGCGCGCCCGATTCGCGCATCGCGTAGAGAATGCGCCGCTGCACGGGCTTAAGGCCATCCGCGATCTCGGGAAGCGCCCGCGCCTTGACGGTCGAGACCGCGTAGCCGAGGTAGGCCTGCGAGGCGTGGCGCTCGATCGGCGCGGCGTCGTCGCCGTTCTGCTCGGCGAAAAGATCCCCGGTCCTATCGTCCATCGGTCGTCATCCGAAAAGATCGAGCTGCTTTCCCGCCATCGCCACCGCCTGCTCGACCGAGCGCTTTGCGCTCGCGAGATCGTCGGCCACGCCCGCGCGCCCGGCCGCCTCCCAGGCGTAGCGGCCTTCGCCCTCGCGCACGACGCGCCCCAGTTTCGCCTTGCCCTGCCAGAGCACGTGCCCCTTGTAGCCGCGCTCCCATACCGGCTTCGGCGCGCCCCGTTTTCTAGACATCGGCCTCGACCGTTCTCCAGTGCTCGCGCATCCAGTTTCGCCGGCCTTCGGCCTCGCCCGCGTCCATGAGCAGTTCGAACACCTTGCGCGCGCGCTCGATCTGCTGCGAATCGAGCTGCATGCGAACGAGCCGGCGCGTGTCCGGGTTCATCGTGGTCTCCCAGAGCTGCTCCGGGCTCATCTCGCCGAGGCCCTTGAAACGAAGGATCTCCCAGGCTCCCTCCTTCACCTTTTCCTTGCGAAGCTGCGCGAGCGCCTCCTCCAGCTCCTCGTCGTCGAGGCAGTAGAGGCGGCGCGCCGGCCGGCCCTTGCCCTGCGCCGGGACCTCGACCTTGTAGAGCGGCGGCTGCGCGACGTAGACGCGCCCGGCTTCCACGAGCTTCGGCATGTGCATGAAGAAGAAGGTGAGGAGCAGCGCCTGGATGTGCCCGCCGTCCACGTCGGCGTCGGTCATCAGGATGATTTTTCCGTAGCCCAAGCCCGAGAGGTCGGGACTGTCCTCGGCGCCGTGCGGGTCCACGCCGATCGCGGTCGCGATCGCCTGAAGCTCCTTGTTCGCGAGCACCGTGCGCGCGTCCTTGGACATCGTGTTCAGCACTTTTCCGCGCAGCGGCAGCACCGCCTGCGTTTCCTTGTCGCGCGCCTCTTTGGCCGAGCCGCCCGCCGAGTCGCCTTCGACGAGGAAGAGTTCGTTGCGCGCGATGTCGTCGGAGGCGCAGTCGACGAGCTTGCCCGGGAGCGTCGCCACCCCGGAAGACTTCTTGCGCTCGAACTTCTTGCCGCGCGAGGCGCGCGCCATCGCCTGCTCGATCGCGAGCTCGGCGATGCGCTTTCCGTCCTCCGGGTGCTGGTTGAGCCACAGCTCGAACGGATCGCGCACGCAAAGTTCCAGCAGCCGCGCCGCGTGCCGCGTGGTGAGCTTTTCCTTCGTCTGGCCGTGAAACTGCGTGCGCACGATGCGCGCCGAGAGCGTGAAGCAGGCGCGGCTCCAGAGGTCGTCGGCGACGAGCTTGACGCCCTTCGGCTGAAGCGAGCGCGTTTCCATGAAGGCGAGGAGCGCTTCGAACAGGCCGTTGCGGAAGCCCGCCTCGTGCGTTCCGCCCGAGCGCGTGGGTATGAGGTTGACGTGGCTGTCGGCGAACACCTCCCCCTCGGCCACCCAGCCGACGGCCCACGCCGCGCCTTCGCCCGGCTCGATCTCGGCGTGCTCGGCCGCCGATTTCTCGTCGAAGTATTTTTCGCCGGTGAAAAGCGGTGCGACCAGCTCGCGCTCGCCCAGCATGTACTCGAAGTACTCGGCCATGCCGCGCGCGAACGTCCAGCTCTTTTCCGGTTTTCCTTCCACCCGCAGCACCGTCGTGAGGCCAGGCAGCAGATAGGCCTTCGAGCGCACGAGGTGCTCGAGTTCGGCGAGCGGCACGTGCGGCGAGTCGAAGTACTTCGGGTCGGGCCACAGCCGCACGACGGTGCCGGTGCGCCGCTCGCGGATGCGCTCGCTCTTCAGCTTCTGCTTCACCTCGCCGCCCTCGAAGACGATCGTGTGCTTGTGCCCGTCGCGATAGACCGTCACCTCGCAGCGCTTCGAGAGCGCGTTCGAGACCGCGACGCCGACGCCGTGCAGGCCGCCGGCGATGTGATAGACGCCCTCGCCCGAGCGGCTGAACTTCGCGCCCGCGTGCAGCATGGTGAAGGCGACCTCGACCGCCGGGCGCTTCTCCACCGGGTGCAGGTCCACCGGCACGCCGCGGCCTTCGTCGGCGACCTCGACCGAGCCGTCCTTGAACACCGACACGACGATGCGCCGCCCGTAGCCGGCGAGCGCCTCGTCCACCGCGTTGTCGAGCACCTCCTGCACGATGTGCAGGGGATGCACCGTGTGGGTGTACATGCCGGGCATGCGGCGCACCGGCTCAAGGCCCTTCAGGGCCTGGATCGCGGAGGCGTCGTACGCTTGCCTAGCCATAGATCTAGCGGTTCGCGATCGGGAAATGCACTAGCTATTGTATGCCTTTGCCGCCTGCGCCCTCGCGCGATAACGCTGGCGGCGCTGCGCCGCGGAGCCCTGCGCCGGCGCATGTACCGCGACCCCCTCGGCGGCCGCGGCCGCCGCGAGGTCGCGGTCGAACGTCGCCAGCTCGAACCCCCGGCGCAGCGCAAGCTCCAGATAGACCGCGTCGAAGGCGCTCAGGCCGCGCCGCTCGGCGAGATCGCTGATCCGGAGAAGATCCGCGACCGCCGCATCGATCCGGATGCCGAGCGCCGCGAGCCGCTCGAGCGCCTCGAGGCGCGTCGTGCGGTCGATGCGCCCTCTGCGCTCGGCGACGAGGAGCGCGTTCGCCACCTCCAGCGGCCAGAGCGAGGGCGCCCAAAGCTCGACCGAGGCGGCCTTTTCGAGCAGCCCGTCGCCGAAGGGGTTCCTCTCGCGCTCGAGGAGCCAGGCGAGCGCGATCGAAGCGTCGATGACGAGCAAGCGGCTTCTAGGCGCGCCGCCCGGCCTTGATCAGCTCCGCGATCGTCGTTCCCGGCCCGGCGCCGCGGTCCTTGCCGACGCGCCAGCGCTTGATCTCCTCGACGAGCGCCTGCATGCGCGCCGGCCGATCCTCGGCCGGCACCGGAACGAGGCGGGCGACCGCCCTGCCCCGACGGGTGATCGTCACCACCTCGCCCGCCTCGACCTTGTCGAGAAGCTCGGCGAGCTTGGTCTTCGCTTCGAAAGCCCCGACCGTGAGCACGTCTGTTCCAACTAGACAACCAGTCGTAGTGTAGCACGCCTCAGGCCGCGAAGCGCCGTACCGCCTCCCAGTCCACGAGCTGCGAAAGATCCGCCAGATCCGGCAGCCGGATGCGGCCCTCGCGGATTTCGGGCACGAGCCGCGACACTTGCGCCTTCAGCATCAGGAAGAACGTCTGCTCGGCAGGAAGCGGGCAGTCGAGCTGCAGGTTGACGAGCGTGCCGAGCGCGGTCTCGCCGTAGATGCCTACGGTCGTCTGCGCGCCGCAGCTTTTCGCGAGCGCGGCCGCGCGCCGCGCCTCGGCGAGCCCGACGCGGCCGGGTTTGGTCGAAATCGCGCGCGCGCCGCGCTCGAGAAAGAGCGCCGCATCGGGGGCAAGGCTCGCCTCGCGATCGACGAGGATCGGGATCGGACTTTGCGCCTGCAGCCGCGCAAAGCGCGCATCGGGCCGAAGCGGGCACGGATCTTCGGCGAGCGAGACCCCTGCCGCGGCGAGCCGCGCGACGTAGTCGGCGGCGTCCTCGGCCGCATAGTGGCTGTTCGCATCCACCGTGAGCGCGATGGCGTCGCCGACCGCCGCCCGGATTTCGGCGATCGCACGAAGGTCGGTTTCGACGCCCTGCCCGCCCTTTACCTTGAGCGAGCGAAAGCCGTAGCGCGCGCAGGCATCGGCCGCTTCTGCGGCCATGCGCTCGGGCGCCTGCCGGGTGACGGTCCAGACGACTTCGCGCTCGGCGCGCGACCCCCAGAGCTTCCAGAGCGGCGCGCCGGCTTGCACCGCGCGCATCGTCCAGCACGCGGTCTCGATCATGCCCTTCGCGAGGCGGTTCTCCGGAATTCCGGCGAGCGCCGCGGCGAGCGCCGCCTCGCTCGAAAGATCCAGCGTGCGGATGCGCGGAACGAGGAAATCTTCGAGCGCCGCGGCGAGCGAGCGCGGCGACACCCCGCTCCAGGTGTCCTTCAACGTCCCTTCGGCGATACCGGCCGCACCCGTGTCGGACTCGAGCCGCAGCAGCGCATAGAGGCCCGAGTCCTCGCGCGCGTTCGCCCACACCACCTCGCGCGCGTACGGCAGGCGGTAGAAGGAGAGCGACCAGCGCGCGAGCTTCAGCCTACCGCCCCGTGAAGCGCGGCTTGCGCTTTTCGACGAACGCGCGCACGCCCTCGCGCCGGTCTTCGGTGTCCACCAGCCGGTTGTACGCCTCGATCTCGAACCGGTAGCCGGTGAGGAGATCCGTCTGAAGGCCGTAGTGGATGGATTTCTTCGCCTGGCGGACCGCAAGCGGGCCGTTCGCCGCGATCGCCTCGGCAATCGCGATCGTTTCTTCGAGCAGCCGCGCGGGCTCGCACACGCGGTTGACGAGCCCCCAGGCGAGCGCTTCTTCGGCCGTGAGCGCGCGCGCCGCGAGGATCAGCTCCTTTGCGCGCCGCTCGCCCACCGCGCGCGCGAGGTTCTGCGTGCCCATGCCGCCCGGCATCAGCCCGCGGCTCGTCTCCGGAAGCGCAAGCCGCGCGCCCGCTGCCGCATAGATGAAGTCGCAGCAGAGCGCAAGTTCCAGCCCCCCGCCGTAGGCGTGGCCGTTCACCGCCGCGACGACCGGCACCGGGCATTCGACGAGCGCGACGAAGCCGCGCTCGAACACCTCGTGCTGCGCGCGCCAGGCCTCTTCGCTCATGCCGTCGCGCTCTTTCAGGTCCGCCCCTGCGCAGAAGGCGCGATCGCCCGCGCCGGTGAGGACCGCGCAGCGCACGGCGCCCGCGTTTTCCGCAAGGCGCGTCCAGAGGTCGAGCAGCTCGCGGCCCATCTGCGTGTCGATCGCGTTCAGGACCTCGGGGCGGTTCAGCCGCACGACGAGCACATGCTCGCCGCGCGCGTCGAGCGCGAGGGTGCGGTACTCGGGAAACGTCGCCGCGGACATCGGCGCTCGCGCCCGCCCTTCAGACCCGCGCGCTCATCAGGCGGCCGGAGCCTGAGAGGCGAAAGCCGTCGGCGCGGCCGGAAAAGTAGCGCGCGTTGAGTTCTGCGGTACCGGCGTGCTCCGCCGAAGCGAAGCCGAGGGCGCGCATCTCCGCGGCGAGCGTCTCGGGTTCGAAGTAGCCGATCCAGGGCTCGCCGAGCCGCGCGACGCGCGCGGCGAGCGCTTCGTGCGCACGGCGCTCTTCCTCGGGGAGCGTCTCGCGCGGCGGCGAAAAATCGAACACCACGCGAGTGCCGCGCGCAAGCCGCGCGATCTCGCGAAGCGTCCCGAAGACCGCCTCGCGGCTGAGATAGATCGTGACGCCGAGCCAGGAGAAGAACGCGGGCTCCGCGTCCCGGAAACCGGCCCGGGCGAGCGCCGCCCCCAGCGCTTCGCGCTCGAAATCCACCGGCGCCCAGGTCAAGCCGCGCGCGGCGTCGATTCCGAGCGTGGCGAGGTGCCGGCGCTTCCACGTTTGTGTGGCCGGATGGTCCACCTCGAAGACGCGAAGGCCGGGATAGGGGTTGCGCCAGGCGAAGGTGTCGAGGCCCGCCCCGAGCACCACGTACTGGCGAACCCCCTCTGCGACCGCCCGCGCCAGTTCGTCCTCGGCGAGCCGGCTCCGCGCGACGATGAACGCGCGAAGCGCGCGCGCCGCCGGCGCGCGGTAGCGGTCGGCCTCGAGCGCGAGGCGGCGCACTTCGTCCGCGCCGAGCACGCGAAGCGCGAGCGGATCGTCGAAGACGCGCGGCGACTCGAGCAGCTGGTGCGCCGCGCGATG
>JAOAFL010000137.1 GCA_026416295.1 Burkholderiales bacterium
TTGCCCAGCGCATTCGCAACGGCACGCAAGGGGTCTGGGGGCCGGTGCCGATGCCGCCGGTCGCCTCCATCTCCGACGCCGAACTCGCGCAAGTCGTCGCCTGGGTGCTCGCGCAGAGGTGACCGGCGGCCGCTGGCTGCGATCGGCTCGCTCTGCGAAAATCCGGTCATGAGACGCGCCGCCCTGGCGCTCGCGCTGCTGCTGCTTGCGGCAGAGCTCGCGCATGCGTTCCGCACGCCCTCGGTGCGCTCGCGCAATCGTGCCGCCGACGAGCCGCCCGCCACCGTGCGCATGCCCGAGGACGCCCAGCCGAAACCGGGTGTGCCTCACATTACCGTCGAGGGTCAGCCGGCACGCGCGATCGAGGCTTCGCCCGCCGAGGTCTCCCCGCCCTCTGCGACAGAGCGCCGGGCGACGCCCGAGCCGGCGCCGCCGGCGCAGGCGCAAGAACCCGCCCCGGTCGCAGCGCCCGAGAAGCCTGCCGTAGCGGTCGTGCCCGAACCACCCGCGCCGCTTCCGCCGATCGTCGCAAGACCGCTCGAAGAGCCCCCGACGCCGGAGCCGATGACCGATGCGAACGCAGCCCCCGCCGCTGTACCGCGCCCGAAGTCGAGCCCTGCTGCGCAGCAGGCCCCGACCCCCGTGCCGCTTGCACCCGTCGAGCTTCCGGCCCCCGCAGCCGCTGCGGATTCCTCGCCTTCGCAAACCGGACCGGCGCCGGCGGCCGGGAACATCGAGCCCGCCCGGCCTGCGCGCATCGAGCCTGTGCCCGCTGTCTCCGCTGCGCCCGCACCGACAGAATCCTACGCACCTCCCCCGAGCGCGTCGGCGGAGCCGAAACCGCCGCCTGCGGTCGAGGCAAAGCCGCGGCCGCAAGAGCCGACGCGGCGAGAGCCGGTGGTCGCGTCGCCGGCGCGGGCGACGCAGCGGCCGAGCCCGGCTGCGCCGACGGTCGTCGCGGCCGCCGCGCCGAGCGCCCCGAAGCCGGCGGCTGGCGCCGGAGCGCCGGATCCTCGGCTGATCGAAGCGATCTTCGCCTGCCTCTCGCCCGGCCTTCCGAACGAGTGGCGAAGGGCGTGGATCGTGCTCTCGGACGCCGGCCCCGGCCGCCCGCCCGACGCGAAGTTCTTCTACTCGACCCGCGCGAGCGACGATCGCGGCGAGCCGCTCGAGCCTTGCAACGCGCGCGAGCTGGCCGAACGGATCGTCGCGCTGAACGAGCTGCTGCCGCCCGAGAAGCGGCGCTGGCGCGAAGCGCGCCTCACGATCGCGCTCGACGGCAGCTACGAGCTGAAGTACGAGTACGCGCCCTGAGGGACCGCGCCTGCCCGCGCCTCAGGCGCGGCGCAGAAAATCGAAGTCGCAGCCCTCTTCGGCCTGGAGCACGTGCGTCATGTAGAGCTTCGCGTAGCCGCGCGCAGGCGGCATCGCAGGCGGCCGCCAGGCGCTCCGGCGCCGCGCGAGCTCGTCGTCGCCCACCAGCAGATCGAGCCGGCGCTCGCGAACCGAAAGCCGGATGCGGTCGCCGGTCCGCACCAGCGCGAGCGGCCCGCCGACGGCAGCCTCGGGCGAGACGTGCAGCACGATCGTGCCGTAGGCGGTGCCGCTCATGCGCGCATCCGAAATCCGCACCATGTCCTTCACGCCGGCGCGCGCGAGCTTCTGCGGGATCGGAAGGTAGCCGGCCTCCGGCATCGCGTAGCCGGAGCGCGGCCCGGCGTTCTGCAGCACCAGAAAATCGTCCGGAGCGACGTCGAGCGACGGGTCGTCCACGCGCGCCGCGAGATCCTCGAGCGAGGAGAACACCACCGCGCGGCCCTCGCGCTCGAAAAGCCCCGGGTCGGCGGCCGAGCGCTTGAGGATCGCGCCGTTCGGAGCGAGCGAGCCGAAGAGCGCGACCAACCCCCCCTCCTTCGCGAGCGGCTCGGCGAGCGTGCGCACGACCGTCCGATCGACCCACGCGCCCTGCTCGCGCGCAAGGCGCTCGCCGAGCGTTTCGCCCGCGACGGTGAGGCAGTCGAGGTGAAGGAGCGGCGCAAGCTCCCGCAACACCGCGCCGAGGCCGCCGGCGGCGTAAAGATCCGACATGTAGTACTGGCCTGTCGGCTTCAGATCGACGAGCACCGGCGTCGAATCCGACAGCTCGTTCAGCCGCCGCAGGCTGAAAGGCGCGCCGACGCGCCCGGCGATCGCCGCAAGATGGATGATCGCGTTCGTCGAGCCGCCGATCGCGAGCAGCACCCGCAGCGCATTCTCGATCGACTTTTCGGTGATGATCTGCGAGGGGCGGATCGGACGGGCGGCCAGTTCCACCGCGCGCCGGCCGCTCGCCTCGGCCGCGCGCAGCCGGTCGGCGTGCACCGCCGGGATCGCCGCGGTGCCGGGAAGCGACATGCCGAGCGCCTCCGCGATCGCGGCCATCGTGGACGCCGTCCCCATCACCGCGCAGGTGCCGGCGGTCGTCGCGAGGTTGCTCTCGATGCGTTCGATGCCTGCGGCGTCGATGCGCCCTGCGCGATAGAGCGCCCAGAAGCGCCGGCAGTCGGTGCACGCGCCGAGCCGCTCGCCCTCGAACGACGTCGGCATCATCGGACCGGCGACGAGCTGGATCGCCGGCCGGTCGGCGCTCGCCGCCCCCATCAGCTGCGCCGGCACCGTCTTGTCGCAGCCGCCAAGCAGCACCACCGCGTCCATCGGTTGCGCCCGGATCATCTCCTCGACGTCCATCGCCATGAGGTTGCGAAACATCATCGAAGTGGGGCTGAGGAACACTTCGCCGAGCGAGATCGTCGGAAATTCGAGCGGCAAGCCGCCCGCGGAGAGCACGCCGCGCTTGACCGCCTCGACGAGGTCCGGGAAATGGCGGTGGCAGTTGTTGAAGCCGCTGCGCGAGTCGGCGATGCCGACCACCGGCCGCGCGAGCATCTCGGCCGAGAAACCCATGCTCTTCGCGAACGAGCGGCGCAGGTAGAGCGAGAACCCCGCGTCGCCGTAGTTCGTCAGGCCGCGCGCAAGGCCCCGCGGTTCGGAGTCGGACATCGGCGAGCATTGTAGCCGCAGCGTGCGTGCCGGCAGCGCGCCGCCGGGCGCTGCGTTGGCGCGCGTCTCGCCCGCACGCGCCGCGGCCGTGCGCGATGCGTAAAATCCGGCGACCGGAGCGCCCATGCGACTGCGTTCGCCGCTTTCCTTCGCCCGCGCCGAAGTCGTCGTCGAGCGCCGCGCCGACGGCGCGATCCTCTTGCGCTCGCCGCAGCCGCTTGCGCCCTACGCGCGCGCGGTGGGCGACTGGCTCGTGCGCTGGGGGGAGCGCGCCCCCGATCGCGTGTTCCTCGCCGAACGGCGGGGCGAAGACTGGCGTCGCGTCACCTACGCCGAGGCGCTCGCGGCCGCGCGCGCGATCGGTCAGGCGCTCCTCGACCTCGGCCTCGATGCGTCGCAGCCGGTCGCGATCCTCTCGGACAACAGCGTCGAGCACGCGCTCCTTGCGCTCGGCGCGATGCACGCCGGCATCCCGGTCGCGCCGATCTCGCCCGCCTACGCGTTGATGTCGAAGGACTTCGGCAAGCTCAAGGCGATCTTCGAGCTGCTGCGCCCGGGGCTGGTGTACGCCGCGGACGCGCGCTATGCGCCCGCGCTGCGCGCGGTGCCGCGCGGCGCGGCGCGGCTCGTCTTCGGCGCCGAGGCGCCCGCGGACCTCGCGGCGATGCCTTTCGCCGCGCTGCTCGAGACGCGGCCCGGACCGGCGATCGAGGCGGCGTTCGCGTCGGTCGGCCCGGACACGGTCGCGAAAATCCTCTTTACCTCCGGCTCGACCGGCGTGCCGAAGGGCGTCGTCAACACCCAACGGATGCTGTGCGCGAACCAGCAGATGCTCGCGCAGGGCTGGCCCTTCGTCGAAGCGCGCCCGCCGGTGCTCGTCGACTGGCTGCCTTGGAACCATACCTTCGGCGGGAACCACAACTTCAACCTCGTTCTGCGCAACGGCGGCACCCTCTACATCGACGGCGGAAAGCCGCTGCCGGGCCTGATCGAAACCACGGTGCGCAACCTGCGCGAGGTCTCCCCCACGATGTACTTCAACGTGCCGCGCGGCTTCGACCTGCTGCTGCCGCATCTGGAATCGGACGCGGCGCTGCGGCGAAGCTTCTTTCGCGATCTCGACCTCGTGTTCTACGCCGGGGCGGCGCTGCCGCAGAACCTGTGGGAGCGGCTCGAAGCGCTCGCGATCGCCGAAAAGGGGGGCGAACTCGCGCTGCTCTCGGCCTGGGGCTCGACCGAGACCTCGCCGCTCGCCACGCAGGTGCATTTCCCGATCGAGCGCGCGGGCGTGATCGGCCTGCCGGTCGCCGGCTGCGAGCTGAAACTGGTGCCCTCGGGCGCAAAACTCGAGGTGCGCGTGCGCGGGCCGCACGTCACGCCGGGCTACTTCCGGCGCGAGGACCTTACGCGTGCCGCCTTCGACGAGGAAGGTTTCTACCGCATCGGCGACGCGGTGCGCTTCGCCGACCCGGACGATCCCGCGAAGGGCCTCGTCTTCGACGGCCGGGTCGCCGAGGATTTCAAGCTCGCCACCGGCACCTGGGTGCACGTCGGTGCGGTGCGCGTGCGGCTCATCGCCGCGGCCGATCCCGTCGTGCAGGACGCGGTGATCACCGGCCACGATCGCGACGAGGTGGGCGCGCTCGTCTTCCTCAGCCCGGCGGCGAAGCAATTCTCGCCGCAGGCGCTGCGCGAACGGCTCGTCGCGGCGCTCGATGCGCTCGCCGCCGAGGGCGGCGGAAGCTCGACCGTGCCGCGGCGGCTGCTCGTGATGGAGGAGCCGCCTTCGATCGACGCGAACGAGATCACCGACAAGGGCTACCTCAACCAGCGCGCGGTGCTCGAGCGGCGCGCGGCCGCGGTCGAGCGGCTCTACGCCGATCCGCCGCCGCCCGAGGTGATTCGCAGCCCGCGTTGACAACCGGCGGCGCCGAATCCTACGCTCGGCGCTCTTTTCGCAGGAGAAACGTCATGAACACGGTTCGCACGCTCGCGCTCGTCGGCGCGCTCCTTCCGGCCGCGACGGCCGCGCAGGAGACGACGCTGCGCTTCGTCTCCGCCTTTCCGGAAAACGGCCTGTACGTGAAGCACGTGATGCCCTGGATGCAGAAGTTCAACGCCGAGGGCAAAGGCCTGCTGCAGCTCAATTTCATCGGCAGCTCGCCGAAGGTGATGCCCTCGTTCGAGGTCGGCACCGCGGTGAAGAACGGGGTGGTCGACATCGCGCTCAACACCGGCGCGTTCTACACCAACCTGATGCCCGAGGCCGACGCGCTGAAGCTCGCGCAGATCAGCGCCGCTGAGCAGCGCAGAAACGGCGCGCACGACTACATCAACCGGATCTGGAACGCAAAAGCGAACATGCAGTACCTCGTGCGCTTCGTCGAGCACACGCCGTTTCACATCTACCTCACGAAGCGCATCGACAAGCCGGACCTGACGGGCCTCAAGCTCCGCATCACGCCGGTCTACCGCGACTTTTTCCAGGCGCTCGGCGCGACGCTCATCCAGACCGCGCCGGCCGAGGTCTACACCGCGCTCGAGCGCGGCGTGGTGGACGGCTACGGCTGGCCGATCCACGGCATCTTCGACCTCAACTGGCACGAGCGCACGAAGTTTCGGGTGGATCCCGGCTTCTACAACGCCGAGGTATCGCTGGTCATGAACCTCGACGCCTACCGGCGGCTCTCGCCCGCGCAGCGCGAGTTCCTCGAGCGCCAGGTGCTCGCGCTCGAGGCGCAGAACGAGGTCTGGAAGCAGCACAACGCCGAGGAGGCGAGGCGCCAGGCGCAGGCCGGCATCCAGACGATCACCTTCGACGCGGCCACGGCGAAGCAGTTCGTCGAGCGCGCCTACGAAACCGGCTGGGCGGGGATCCTGAAGGCCGCGCCCGACACCGCGCCGCAGCTGCGAAGGCTGCTTTCGCGGTAGGCGCGCGCCGATGGGCCCGCTCGCGCGCGCCTGGCGGCGGCTGCTCGAAGCGCTCGCGGCGGCGGCGGCGGCGATCCTCGGGGCAACCGCACTCGCCGTCACCGCCGACGTCGTCGCGCGCAACGCCGGGCTCGGCGCGCTTCCGTGGGTCCTCGAGGTCTCCGAGTACGCGCTGCCGCTCGCGACCCTGCTCGCCGCGCCGTGGCTTCTTGCGCGCAACGAGCACGTGCGCCTCGACGTGCTGCTGCGCGCGCTCTCGCCGCGCGCTGCGCGCCGGCTCGAGCGCCTCACCGACGCGTTCGGGTTCGCCGTCTGCGCGGTGTTCGTCGCCTACGGCGCGCGCACCGCGCTCGAGTCGGCCCGCCAGGGCTCGATGGTGATCAAGAGCGTCGTCTTTCCGGAGTGGTGGCTGTTCGCGCCGGTGCCGGCGTGCTTCGCCCTGCTCGCGATCGAGTTCGCGCGCCGCTTCGCCGCCGGCGACCTCTCGAGCGGCGTCGGCCCGCGCGCCTAGCGCGATGGTCTGGTGGGCCGCGGCGCTCGTTCTGTTCGGCGCGCTCGCCGCGCTGATGGCGGCGGCGTTGCCGGCCGCGTTCGCGTTCTTCGGCATCAACATCCTCGGCGCCTGGCTCTGGCTCGGGGGCGACGCCGGGCTGGTGCAGCTCGTGCGCAACGGCGTCGCCTCGATCGCGACGTTCTCGCTCACGCCGATCCCGTTCTTCGTGCTGATGGGCGAGGTGCTCTTTCACACCGGCGTCGCGATGAAGGCGATCGACGCGATCGACCGGCTGATCTGGCGCGTGCCGGGTAGGCTCGCGGTGGTGGCGGTGGTCGCCGGCACCGTGTTCTCGGCGATCTCGGGCTCGACGATCGCGACCACCGCGCTCCTCGGCAGCCTGCTCCTGCCCGAGATGCTGCGCCGCGGCTACCACCCCGGCATGGCGATGGGGCCGATCATGGCGATCGGCGGCGTGGACATGCTGATCCCGCCGTCGGCGCTCACGGTGCTCCTCGGCAGCCTCGCCGGCATCTCGATCACCCAGTTGCTCATCGCCGGGATCGTGCCGGGCCTGCTCCTTGCGGCGATGTTCGTCGGCTACATCGTGCTGCGTGCAACGCTCGATCCGTCGCTCGCGCCCGCGTTCGAGCACGAGCGGCTGCCGGCGTGGCAGCGCTGGAAGCCGTTCTTCGTCTATGTCGCGCCGCTCGTCGCGATCTTCGTCGTCGTCGTCGCCGCCATGTCGGCGGGCTGGGCGACGCCGACCGAGTCGGCGGCGATCGGGGCGGTGGCGACCGTCGCGATCGCCGGGCTGTACCGAGCGCTCACCTGGTCGAGCCTCGCCAAGGCGCTGATGGGCACCGCGGCGATTTCGGCCGCGATTCTCTTCATCATCGTGGGGGCGACGACGTTCTCGCAGATCCTCGCGTTCTCCGGGGCGACGAACGGCCTGGTCGGCCTGATCCGCGACTCGGGGCTCGCCCCCGGCGCGGTGCTCGCCGCGATGCTCGCGGTGCTGCTCGCGCTCGGCTGTTTCGTCGACCAGGTGAGCATGATGCTCATCTGCCTGCCGTTCTTCATGCCGCTTGCGGCCGCCTACGGCTTCGATCCGGTGTGGTTCGGCGTGCTCTTTCTCATCTGCATGCAGCTCGGGCTCCTCACGCCGCCGTTCGGCATGCTGATCTTCACCATGAAGAGCGTCGCGCCGCCCGGCATCCGCATGAACCAGATCTATCGCGCCGTCACGCCCTACGTCATCATGGGCATCGTTGCGCTCGCGCTGGTCGCGGCGTTTCCCCCGCTTGCGACGGGGTTGCCGAAGCTGCTCGTCGGGCGCTAGCCTCCGCACCGTGGAACGCTCGTTCAAGGAAGAGGTCGCGAAACTGAAGCTCGGCGAGGGCGAGGTGTTCGCCGGCGAGGGCATCCTCGCGGTCGCGAAGGCGCTCCTTCAGTCGGGCGTCGCCTACGTCGGCGGCTATCAGGGGGCGCCGGTGTCGCACATGATGGACGTGCTCGCCGACGCGCGCGACATCCTCGACGAGCTCGGGGTGCACGTCGAGGCGAACGCCTCGGAGGCGGCGGCGGCGGCGATGCTCGGCGCCTCGATCAACTATCCGCTTCGCGGCGCGGCGACCTTCAAGTCCACCGTGGGCACCAACGTCGCCTCCGATGCGCTGTCCAACCTCGCCTCGGCGGGCGTCAAGGGGGGTGTGCTGCTCGTGCTCGGCGAGGATTACGGCGAGGGGGCCTCGATCATCCAGGAGCGCACGCACGCGTTCGCGATGAAGTCGCAGATGTGGCTGCTCGATCCGCGGCCGCACCTGCCGACGATCGTCGAGATGGTCGAACGCGGCTTCGAGCTGTCGGAGGTCTCGAGCACCCCCGTGATGCTCGAGCTTCGCATCCGCGCCTGCCACCTGCGCGGCACGTTCGTCGCAAAAGCGAATCGCGCACCGGCGATCTCCCGCAAGCGCCTGCTCGAGGCGCCCGACTTCGATTACGGCCGCATCTGCCTTCCGCCTTCCACCTATCTGCAGGAAAAGCTCAAGGTCGAGGTCCGCTGGCCGGCGGCGGTGAACTACGTCCGGAAAAAGCGCCTGAACGAGATCTTTCCCGGCGAGCGAAGCGACCTCGGCATCGTCTGCCAGGGCGGGATGTACAACGCGGTCGTGCGCGCGCTCGAGCTTCTCGGCGAATCCGACGCCTTCGGCTGCGCGCGCCTGCCGATCCTGTGCCTGAACGTCACCTATCCGCTCGTTCCCGAGGAAATCGTTGCGTTCTGCGCCGGCAAGTCGCGCGTGCTCGTCGTCGAGGAGGGCCAGCCCGCCTACCTCGAGGAGGCGATCCTTGCGCTCCTTCGCCGGCACGAGGTGGCCGGCGTGCGCGTACAGGGCAAGGACGTGCTGCCGATGGCGGGCGAATACACCGGCGAGGTGATGCTCGAAGGGCTCGGACGCTTCCTCGGCAAGGAGGCGCGCGCGCGATCGGCAAAAGCGCTCAAGGCGCAGGCGCTCGAGCTGCTCGGCGCGCCGGCGCCCGCGCGCCCGCCCGGGTTCTGCGTCGGCTGCCCCGAGCGACCGGTGTTCGCGGCGATGAAGCTCGTCGAGCGAAAGACCGGGCCGTATCACGTCTCGGCCGACATCGGCTGCCATACCTTCGCGACGCTGCCGCCGTTCGAAATCGGCCATACCGTGCTCGGCTACGGCCTCGGGCTTGCGTCCAATTCCGCGGTCGCGCCGATGTTCGCGCGGCGCACCGTCACGATCATGGGCGACGGCGGTTTCTGGCACAACGGCCTCACGTCGGGGGTAGCGAACGCGGTGTTCAACCGCGACGACGGCATCCTGGTCGTCATGAAGAACGGCTACAGCTCGGCGACCGGCACGCAGGAGCTGCCCTCCAGTCCCCAGCACAGCCCGGAGAAGGCGGCGCACATGTCGATCGAGCGCGCGCTCGAGGGCGTCGGCGTCAAATGGATCCGCAAGGTGGACAACTACCGGGTCGCGGAGGTGGCGAAAGCGCTCGAAGAAGCGATGACGAGCGAGCACCGGGAGCTCAAGGTGATCGTCGCCGAGGGCGAGTGTCAGCTGGAGCGCCAGCGGCGGCTGCGGCCGCAGGTGGCCGCAAAGCTCGCCCGCGGCGAGCGGCACGTGCGCGTGCGCTTCGGCGTGGACGAGGACGTCTGCACGGGCGATCATTCCTGCATCCGGCTCTCGGGCTGCCCCACGCTCACGATC
>JAOAFL010000030.1 GCA_026416295.1 Burkholderiales bacterium
CGACGATCGCCTCGACCCCCGGCCTTGCGCGGCCGGAGCCGCGCACGCCGATCCCCGGCGTCTTCCTCGCCGGCGATTACACCGACCCGGAATATCCGCCGACGCTGGAGGCGGCGGTGCGAAGCGGCGTGCGCGCCGCCGACCTCGCGCTCGGCGCGGCGCGCGCATAGCCGCTCACAGCTCGCGCAGCAGCCGCACCGCCTCGTCGATGCGCTCGACGGCGAATACCTCCAGGCCCCCGAGCTTCGCCTTCGGGCGGTTCGCGCGCGGCACGATCGCGCGCTCGAAGCCGACCTTCGCTGCCTCGCGCAGCCGCAGCTCGCCGCGCGGCGCCGGGCGCACCTCGCCCGCGAGTCCCACCTCGCCGAAGGCGAGCACCTTCGGCGGGATCGGCCGGTCGGCGAGCGAGGACACCACCGCAAGCGCGACGGCGAGGTCGGCGGCGGGCTCTGCGATGCGCACGCCGCCCACGGCGTTCACGAACACGTCCTGCTCCCAGGTGGCGATGCCGGCGTGCCGATGCAGCACCGCAAGCAGCATCGCGAGCCGGTTGGCTTCCAGCCCGACGGTGAGCCGGCGCGCGTTCGGCGTGTGCGCCGGATCGACGAGCGCCTGGATCTCGACGAGCAGCGGCCGCGTGCCCTCGACCGTGGCGAGCACGCAGGCGCCGGCGACCGCCCGTGCGTGGCGCGGAAGGAACAGCGCCGAGGGGTTCGTCACCGCGCGCAGGCCCTTCTCGGTCATCGCGAACACGCCGATCTCGTTTGCCGCCCCGAAGCGGTTCTTCACCGCGCGCACGATGCGGAAGGCCGAATGCGGGTCACCCTCGAAATAGAGCACCGTATCGACCAGGTGCTCGAGCACGCGCGGGCCGGCGATCGCGCCCTCCTTGGTGACGTGGCCGATGATGAAGAGCGCCGCGCCCGAGCGCTTCGCCTCGCGCACGAGCTGCGCGGCGCACTCGCGCACCTGCGCGACCGAGCCCGGCGCCGAGGCGAGCGCCTCGGACCACAGCGTCTGGATCGAGTCGACCACCGCCACCTGCGGCCGTTCGGCCGCGAGCGCGGCGAGGATCGCCTCGAGCTGCGTCTCGGCGACGAGCCGCACCGCGTGCGCCTCGAGCGCAAGGCGCCGCGCGCGCAGCGCCACCTGCTCGGCCGACTCCTCGCCCGAGACGTAGAGCGTGCGCGCCGAGGCGCCGAGCGCCGCGAGCGCCTGCAGGAGCAGCGTCGACTTGCCGATGCCGGGGTCGCCGCCGATCAGGGTCACCTGCCCGGGAACGAGCCCGCCGCCGAGCGCGCGATCCAGTTCGTCGATGCCGGTCGCAAGGCGCTCGCGCTCGCGCGCTTCGATCGCCGCGAGCGCGAGCGCGCGCGGTGCGCCGGCCGCCGTCGCCGCGCGCGCGCCGGAGCGCTCGGCCGGCGCCTCGACGAGCGCGCCCGCTGCGCCGCAGGACGGGCAGGCGCCGAACCACTGGCGCGCGGCCGCGCCGCACTCGCTGCAGACGAACGCCGTGCGCGCGCGCGCCATCAGGGCACCTCCACCACCGGCACGCGCGGCGCAAGGCGGCAGAGCAGCTCGTAGTTCACCGTCCCGGCGGCCGCCGCCACCTCCTCGACCGGTAGCCCTTCGCCCCAGAGCACGACCGGCGCGCCGTGGCCCGCCTCGGGGATGTCGGTGAGGTCGCAGGCGAGCATGTCCATCGACACGCGCCCGACGACGTGCGTGCGCCGCCCGGCGACGAGAAGCGGCGTGCCGGTCGGCGCATGGCGCGGATAGCCGTCGGCGTAGCCGCAGGCGACGATACCCACCCGCATGCGCCGCGCCGCCTCGTAGGCAAAGCCGTAGCCGACGCGCTCGCCGGGCTCGAGGTTCTGCACCGCGATGATTTCCGAGGCGAGCGTCATCGCCGGCCGAAGGCCTAGGTCGGCCGCGGTCCGGAACGCAAGAGGCGAGCCGCCGTAGAGGAGGATTCCGGGACGCACCCAATCGGCGCGCGTCGCCTCGGCAAAGCGAACGAGCGCCGCCGAGTTGGCGAGCGAGCGCGGCGCCGCGATGCCCCGCGTGAGCGCCTCGAACCACGCGAGCTGCGGCTCGACGCCGACCGGCCCGTCGGCGTCGGCGAAATGCGTCATCAGCGTGATCGCGCGCACCTGCGGCATCCCGCGCAGCGCGGTCCACGCCTCGGCGACCGCCTCGCCCGCGAAGCCGAGGCGGTTCATGCCGCTGTTCACCTTGAGATAGACGTCGAGCGAGCCCTCGAAGCGCGTCTTCGCGAGCATCGCGAGCTGCTCGGCGCAGTGCACGACCGGCGTCAGCCCGAAACGGGCGAAGATCGGAATTTCGCGCGCCTCGAAGAACCCTTCGAGCAGGAGCAGCGGCCGGCGCTCGCCCGCCGCACGCAGCCGGAGCGCCTCGGCGAGGTCGAGGAGCGCGAGGCCGTCGGCCGCGGCGAGCGCCCTCGCCGCGCGAAGCAGCCCGTGGCCGTAGGCGTTCGCCTTCACGACCGCCCAGACCTTCGCCGGCGCGGCGAGGCTTTTTGCGAGCGCCAGATTGTGCGCGAGCGCCGACGCGCTGACGGCGGCGCGGATCGGACGCGGCATCGCGGCCGCGTCAACGGCGCGCGGGCGGGCGCGGGGGCATGGCCCATTATATTTCCGCCGCCGCAACGGGCGTCTTGCGGCCGTGCTATAAACCCGGACCTTTGCGCAGGCGCCTCGGGGGAGGAGCATTGGGACTCGGGTTCTACATCATCATGGCGGCGCAGTTCTTCTCGTCGCTCGCCGACAATGCGCTGCTCATCGCCGCGATCGCGCTGCTCATGCAGGCGGATTCGCCCTCGTGGCTGACGCCCTATCTCAAGTTCTTCTTCGTCGTGTCCTACGTGGTGCTCGCGCCCTACGTCGGCGCCTTCGCCGACCGCCTGCCCAAGGGCACCGTGATGTTCATCTCGAACGCGGTGAAGATCGCTGGCTGCGCGCTGATGCTCGCCGGCGTCAATCCGCTGCTCTCCTACGCGCTCGTCGGTCTGGGCGCGGCCGCGTATTCACCGGCAAAATACGGCATCCTCACCGAGTACCTGCCGCACTCGAAGCTGGTCGCCGCGAACGGCTGGATCGAGGGGCTGACGGTGGGCTCGATCATCCTCGGCACGATGCTCGGCGGCGTGTTGATCCACGCCACCGTGTCCGACGTGCTGCTGCGGTTCGATCTGCCGCGGCTGGAGACCGGCGTCGATACCCCCGCCGAGGCGGCGATCGCGGTCATCGTGTTCGTGTATGCGCTCGCCGCGCTGTTCAATCTGTACGTGCCGCGCACCGGCGTTGCGCTGAAGCCCCTGCCGGTGCACCCGCTCGAGACGCTGCGCGACTTCAGCCGCTGCGTCGCGAGCCTGTGGACGGACAAGCTCGGGCAGATCTCGCTCGCGGTGACGACGCTCTTCTGGGGCGCCGGGGCGACGCTGCAGTTCATCCTGATCGAGTGGGCGCGCGCCGCGCTCGACTACGACCTGTCGCACGCCTCGATCCTGCAGGGCGTGTGCGCGGTCGGCATCGCGCTCGGCGCGGTGGCCGCCTCGGTGCTCGTTCGCCTGGACGAGGCGGTGCGCGTGATCCCGCTCGGCATCGCGATGGGGTTCGCGGTGCTGCTGATGAACGGCGTCGGGAGCGTCTGGACCGCGGTGCCGCTGCTCGTCGGCGTCGGCGCGCTCGCCGGCTTCTTCGTCGTGCCGATGAACGCGCTGCTTCAGCATCGCGGTCACCATCTGGTCGGCGCCGGACGATCGATCGCGGTGCAGAATTTCAACGAGAACGCCTCGATCCTCGCGATGATCGCGGTGTACTCGCTGCTCCTTTGGGCGGGGCTTTCGATCTACGCCGTGATCGTCATCTTCGGGCTGTTCGTCGCCGGCACGATGATCCTCGTGCGCTGGTGGTACCGCCACAACGCGCGCACGCACACGGCCGAGGTGGAGCGGCTGCTCGCGTTCGCCCGCGCCGAGAGCCCGCACTAGCCGCGCGCGAGCGTCGCCATCGTCCGACGCGCGAACACGAGATCGGCCCAGGCTTTCGCCTTGTCGGGCAGGTTGCGCAGCAGGTAGGCCGGGTGGTACGTGACGACGAGCGGCACGCCGCCGTAGCGAAAGAGCCGGCCGCGCAGGCTCGCGATGCTCGCGTCGGTGCCGAGCAGCGTCTGCACCGCGAAGCGGCCCATCGCGACGATCAGTTTCGGGCGCACGAGCGCCACCTGCCGCAGCAGGTACGGCGAGCAGGCGGCCACCTCTTCCGGCGCCGGGTTGCGGTTGCCGGGCGGACGGCACTTGACGACGTTCGCGATGTAGACGTTCTCGCCGCGCCGCAGGCCGATCGCCGCGAGCATGTTGTCGAGCAGTTTTCCCGCCTGCCCGACGAAGGGTTCGCCGAGCCGGTCTTCTTCGGCCCCCGGCGCCTCGCCCACGAGCAGCCACTCGGCGCGCTCGTCGCCCACGCCGAAGACCGTCTGCGTGCAGCCGGCGCGCAGCCCGCAGTCGCGGCAGTCTTTCACCGCCGCCTTCAGTTCGTCCCAGCCCATGCGCGCGATGCGCTCGGCGCGGCTCGGCGGCCCCGCCTCGGGTGCCGCGGCCGCGCGCGCCGGCGCAATGCGCGGCTCGCGCAGCACCCAGATCGGCGCAAGGCCCATTTCCTTCAGGATCTCGCGCCTGCGGTTCACAGCTCGAGCGTCATCACGAGCGCGTCCTCGCGCCCCTCGCGCGCCGGGTAGTACCCGCGGCGCAGGCCGACCTCGCGGAATCCGAACCGGCGATAGAGCCGCTGCGCGGCGAGATTGCTCGGGCGCACCTCGAGCACGAGGCGCATCGCGCCGCGCACGCGCGCAAGGCGCAGCGCTTCGGCAAGAAGCGCCGCGCCGAGGCCCTGGCGCTGGCGGTGCGCCGCGACCGAGAGGTTGAGCAGGTGCGCTTCGCCTGCGCCCGCGGCGAGCACGAAGTAGCCGAGCAGTTCGCCGCCTTGCCGCCACAGCCAGCACTCGTAGCCCGAGCGCAGCGAATCGGCGAAGTTGCCGAGCGTCCACGGGTGCGCGTAGATCGCGGTCTCGACCGCGAGCACCTCGGGGAGGTCCGCTTCGGTCATGCGCGCAAGGCGCGGCGCCTCTCGCAGCACCGCGCTCATCGCGCGAGCCGCTCCGCGCGCGTGCGCGCGACCTTGTCGCGCACGTAATCCGGCTGCGCCTGCGCGGGGTCCACGCCCTCGCCCGCGGCAAGGCGCGGTGCGGCAAGGCGCGCGACCGCCGCCGCGCTCGGGTGGATCTCGGGAAAGACGCGCGCAAGCCCCATCGCGCCGTGGACCACGAATCCGCCGCCCGCCCCGACCCAGTCCGCGCCCTGCGGCAGCGCGAGCGCGTCCGGAGGCGCGCAGCGCGCCGCAAGCCGCTCGATCCAGCGCTCGCCCGAGCGCTCGAACGCCGCGCAATAGACCTCGTTCATGCGCGCATCGAGGCAGGCGACGACGCGCGGCGCGCCGCACTCTTCCGCGATCGCCTCGAGCGTCGAGACGCCGAGTACCGGAATCCCGCGCGCGAGCGCCAGCCCTTGCGCGAGCCCGCAGGCGATGCGCAGTCCCGTGAACGCGCCGGGGCCCGCACCGAAGGCGACCGCCTGCAGCTCGCGCACGGCGACCTTCGCCTCGCGCAGCAGGCGCTCGAGCATCGGCAGCGCGAGCTCGGCGTGCGCGTTCGGCGCGCGGCGCTCGAGCGCGCGTATCTCGCCGTCCAGCCAGAGCGCGACCGAGCACCACTCGGTCGCGGTCTCGAACGCCGCGAACTTCATCGACGCATTTTATATACTCGGGGCCATGAAGGAATACCGCATCGCCGTCGTCCCGGGCGACGGCATCGGGCGCGAGACGGTGCCCGAAGGCGTGCGCGTGCTGGAGGCTGCCGCGGCGCGGCACGGCATCGCGTTGCGCTGGCAGGAATTCCCCTGGAGCTGCGACTGGTACAAGGCGCACGGGCGCATGTGCCCGGAGGACGCGCCCGACATCCTGCGCGGCTTCGACGCGATCTATTTCGGCGCGGTCGGCAACCCTTCGATCGTGCCCGATCACGTCTCGGCCTGGGGCCTGCTCATCAATTTCCGGCGCTGGTTCGATCTCTACGTCAATCTGCGGCCGGTGCGCCTCTTCGAGGGCATCGCGCCGCCGCTCGCCGGACGCAAGGCGGGCGACATCGATTACGTCGTCGTGCGCGAAAACACCGAGGGCGAATACAGCACGATCGGCGGTCGGATGTACGAGGGCACCGAGCGCGAGCTCGTCACCCAGACCGCGGTGTTCAGCCGCCGCGGCACCGACCGGATCCTGCGTTACGCGTTCGAGCTCGCGCGCACGCGGCGACGGCACGTCACCTCGTGCACCAAGTCGAACGGCATCACGATCACGATGCCCTACTGGGACGAGCGCTTCGCGGAGATGAAGAAGCGCTACCCGGACGTGCGCGCGGACCAGTACCACGTGGACGGCCTGACGGTACAGCTCGTGCTCGCCCCCGAGCGCTTCGACGTGATCGTCGCCTCGAACCTTTTCGGCGACATCCTCTCGGACCTCGGCCCGGCCACCACCGGCACGATCGGCATCGCGCCCTCGGGCAACATCAACCCCGAGCGCACCGCACCCTCGATCTTCGAGCCGGTGCACGGCTCTGCCCCCGACATCGCCGGCCGCGGCATCGCCAACCCGATCGGCCAGATCTGGTCGGGAGCGCTCATGCTCGATCACCTGGGCGAGGCGCAGGCCGCGGCCGACATCGTGCGCGCGATCGAAGCGGTCGTGCGCGACGGCCCGAGGACGCCCGACATGAAGGGGCGCGCCACCACCGCCGAGGTCGGCGCAGCGATTGCGGACGCCGTGCGCGGCGCCTCGCGCCGCGCAGCGTAGCTACTCGCCGGCGGCGAGCTTCACCTGCACTTCGACGGTCCGGCCGGCGCGCAACAGCGCCACGGTCACCGTATCGCCCGGCTGGTGCTGCTCGAGCGCCTCCAGCAGCTCGTCCACGTTCGCGACCGGCTTGCCGGCGATCGCGGTGATGATGTCGCCGGCGACTATCTCGCCCGTGCGGCTGCGCCGGTACGGCTGGAGCCCGGCCGCCGCCGCCGGGCTCCCCGGCACGACGCCGACCACCGCGACGCCCTTCGGGAGTTTCAGCGCCGCCTGCACCTGCGGCGGTGCGGCCTGGATGCCGAGCGTCGGGCGCACGATGCGGCCGTCGCGGATGAGCCGCGGCACGACCCGGTTCACCTCGTCCACCGGGATCGCGAAGCCAATGCCGGCGTAGGCGCCGGTCGGGCTGTAGATCGCGGTATTGACGCCGATCAGGCGCCCGGCCGAATCGAGCAGCGGCCCGCCGGAGTTTCCGGGGTTGATCGCCGCGTCGGTCTGGATGACGCCGCGGATCTTGCGCTGCGTCACCGAGTCGATCTCGCGGCCGAGCGCGCTCACGATGCCCACGGTGAGCGTCTGGTCGAGCCCGAAGGGATTGCCGATCGCGTACACCTTCTGCCCGACCTGAAGGTCGCGGCTCGTGCCGATCGGGATCGGCTTCAGCTTCTCGCGCGGCGCCGGGATACGCAGCACCGCGAGGTCGCGATCGGGAAAGACGCCCACCAGTTCCGCCTTCCACTCCGACTGGTCGGCGAGCGTCACGCGCGCGCCGCTCGCGCCCTGGATCACGTGAAAGTTCGTGACGATGTGCCCGCGCTCGTCCCAGACGAAGCCGCTGCCGGTGCCGCGCGGCACCTGAAAGACGTTGAGCGAGAAGAGGTCGCGCGCGGTCTCGAGCGTCGTGATGTGCACCGTCGAGGGCGAGGCGGCGCGAAAGACCGCGATGTTCGTCTGCTCGTCTTCGGCGAGCCCGCCGCGCGCAGCGACCGGCCGCGGTTCGGCGCGCGGCTTGGTCTGTGTCTGCGCCGGCGGAACGAGCCACGCGGCGATCGCCACCGCGATGATCCCCGCGGCCGCCGCCCACGCGGCGCTGCGCGTTCCGGATCTCATGTGCGCCCCCGATGCTATCCTCGACGGCATGAGATCGTACCGAATCGCGTGCATTCCCGGCGACGGCATCGGCCCGGAAGTGGTCGCCGAAGGCGTCAAGGTGCTCGGCGCGCTCGCCGCGCGCGAGGGCTTCGGCCTCGAATTCGCCGACTTCGACTGGAACTCGGCGCGCTATCTGCGCACCGGGCGCTACATCCCCGAGGGCGGCCTGGACGAACTGAAACGCTTCGACGCGATCCTGTTCGGCGCGGTCGGCGCCCCCGAGGTCCCCGATCACATCTCGCTCTGGGGCCTGCGGCTTGCGATCTGCCAGGGGTTCGACCAGTACGCGAACGTCAGGCCCGCGCGGCTGCTGCCGGGCGTCGCGAGTCCGCTTGCGCGCGGCGCCGCGATCGACTGGGTAATCGTGCGCGAGAACACCGAGGGCGAGTATTCCGGCGCCGGCGGCCGCGTGCATGCCGGGCACGCGGACGAAGTCGCGGTGGAAGTCGCCACCTTCACGCGCCGCGGGATCGAGCGCATCCACCGGTTCGCGTTCGCGCTCGCGCGCAGCCGCCCGCGCCGCAGACTGACGCTCGTCACCAAGTCGAACGCGCAGCGCCACGGCATGGTGCTCTGGGACGAGGTCTTCGCCGAGGTCGCGCGCGAATTTCCCGACGTCGCGACCGACCGGGTGCTCGTCGATGCCGCCACGGCGCGCATGGTGCTCAAGCCCGAAACGCTCGACACCATCGTCGCCTCGAACCTGCACGCCGATATCCTTTCCGACCTCGCCGCCGCGCTCGCCGGTTCGCTCGGCGTCGCGCCCACCGCCAACGTCGATCCCGAGCGGCGGTTTCCCTCGATGTTCGAGCCGATCCACGGCTCGGCGTGGGACATCGCCGGCCGCGGGATCGCCAATCCGATCGCGACGTTCTGGGCGGCGGCGATGATGCTCGAGCACCTGGGCGAGGCGGGCGCGGCCGCGCGCCTCATGCGCGCGATCGAGGCAGCGACCGCGGCGCGCGTGCTCACGCCGGACCTCGGCGGCGAGGCGCGCACCGCCGACGTCACCGCCGCGGTGCTCGCCCGGCTCTAGCCGGCGGATGCTGCGCCGGCGGCTGCGCTTTGCGACGATCGCGGTCTCGGGCGCCGGCGCGCTGGTCGCCGCCGCCGTCGGCGCGACGCTCGCGGTGAGCGGCGGCGCCGGCCTACGCAGCGCGCAGACGCTCCTTGCCGAGCAGGCCGAGACGCTGCTCGACCGGCTCGAAGAGCGCATCGAGCAGTCGCTTGCGCCGGTGCGCGAGCAATCGGCCTGGATCGCCGCCGCGTTCGCAGAGGGGCGCCTCGATCTCGAGCGCCGCGATCTGCTCGATGCGTTCATGCGCGGCGCGGTGGGCGCGCTGCCGCAGGTGAGCACGGTCTCGCTCGCCGACGTGCGCGGCCGGCTGCGCCGCTGGTCGCGCGAGGAGCCCGCGCGCGGCGAAGACCGTCGCGCCGGCCCCGAGACGCTCGAATGGCTCGAGCGCGGCCGAGCGCTCGCCGCCCCGGGGTGGCTGCCGCCGCTCTGGGCGACGAGCGAAATGGCGGCGGCGCTCGCCTACGAGACGCCGCTGCGCGGCCCGGGCGGCCGCTACCTCGGCGTGCTCGGTCAGGTCGTTCCGGTCGCGCGGCTCTCGGCCGAGCTCGCCGCCTTCGGCGCCGAGCACCGCGTCACCGCGTTCGTCCTTTTCGGAGAGGACCGCGTGCTCGCGCATCCGGCGCTCGCGGGCGCCTCGGGCGCGCGACCGCGCGTCGGTCCGCTGCCCTCGATCGCCGAAGTCGGCGATCCGGTGCTCGACGCCTGGGAGCGCGCGGCGCTCGCCGCGCCGCTCGCGCTGCGCGCGCTGCGCCGCAGCCAGGGCGCGACCGCGGTGGTGCGCGGAACGCGCTACCTCTACGTCGTTCGCGACGTGCCCGGCACCGGGGTGACGCCCTGGAAGCTCGGCGTCTATCAGACCGCGCGCGAAAGCCCGGAGCAGGCCGAGATCCGACGGCTGCTGCTCGCGCTCGCGGCAGGGCTTGCGGTGCTTGTCGCTGCGGTGGCGGCGGCCGCGTTCACCGGTCGCTGGCTCGCGCGCCCGGTGGAAGAGTTCGCGCGCGCCGCGCGCACGGTGCGCGCCGGAAAGCTCGACGCGGTACCGAAGCTGCCCCGCAGCGTCATCCGCGAATTCGACGAGGCGAGCCGCTCGTTCAACGAGATGGTGGAGGGGCTGCGCGAGCGCACGCTCATCCGCGAAACGCTCGGCCGGCTCGTTCCCGAGGAGGTCGCGCGCCGCATGCTCGCCGCCGGCGGGCGCATCGAACCGGTCGAGGCGAAAGCGACGGTGCTCCTCGCCGACATCGAGGACTTCACGCAGCTCACCGAAACGCTCGGGCCGCGCGGCGTGGTCGCGTTCCTGAACGCCTACTTCGAGGTCGCCGACGACATCGTGCGCCGTCACCGCGGCGTGATCACGCAGTTCCAGGGCGACGCGGTGCTCGCCGTCTTCAACCTGCCGATCGCCGACCCCGACCACGGCGCGAACGCGCTGCGCGCGGCGCTCGAGCTGATACGCGCCGCCGACGAGCGCGATTTCGCCGGCGTGCGCGTGCGCAACCGCGCGGGGCTCGCCACCGGGCGCGTGGTGGCGGGCGCGGTCGGCTCGGCCGGTCGCACGAGCTACACCGTGCACGGCAACGCCGTCAACCTCGCTGCGCGCATCGAGGCGCTCAACAAGGACTACGGCACGCGCATCCTGCTCGCGGAAAAGACCGCCGAGCGCTGCTCGGGGTTCGCGCTCGTCAAGGTCGCCGACGCGCGCATCCGCGGCTACGGCGAGGTCGTGCCGCTCTACAGCGTCGCGCGAAGCGGCGCCGGCTGAGGTCGCGCGCGTGCCCCCCGACGCCGCCCGCGCGCGCCTTGCCGGCATCGGGTTGATTTCGGCGACCGTGCTCTGCTTTGCGCTGCTCGATGCAGGCGCGAAGTGGCTCGTGCGCACGCTGCCGGTCGCCGAGGTGGTGTTCCTGCGCTTCTTCGCGCACGTGCTGTTCACGACCGCGCTGCTCGCCCCGCGCCACGGTCTGCGCCTTGCGCGTACGCGCCGCCCGGGGCTGCAGCTTCTGCGCGCCGCGTTCCTTCCGGCGATGACCGCGCTCAACTTCTGGGCGCTGCAGTACCTGCAACTCGCCGAGACCGGCGCGATCCAGTTCTCGGTCCCGATCCTCGTGGCGCTCTTTGCCGCGCCGCTTCTCAAGGAGCGGCTCGACTGGCGGCGCTGGGCCGCGATCGTCGCCGGGTTTGCCGGCGTGCTCGTGATCCTTCGGCCGGGCATGCAGGGCTTTCACCCGGCGCTGCTCGTCGCGCTCGCGAACGCGGTGCTCTACGCGCTTTTCAACCTGCTCACGCGCCATCTGGCCGCGTACGACTCGGCCGAGACGACGCAGTTCATCTCCGGGATCGTCGCGACCGTGGCGGTCGCGCCGTTCGCGTTCGCGGTCTGGCAGACGCCCGCCAGCGGCGCCGAGTGGGCGCTCGCCGCCGCGATCGGGGTCGCCGGCGGCCTCGGACACTACTTTCTCGCGCTCGCGCACCGGCACGCGCCCGCGTCGGTGCTCGCACCGTTCCTCTACCAGCAGATCGTCTGGATGATGCTGCTCGGCTACGCGGTCTTCGGCGACGTGCCGGATACGCCGGTGATCGTCGGCTGCGCGATCGTGATCGCGAGCGGCGCGTATCTGCTGCAGCGCGAACGCGCCGGGCCGGCGCGCTAGCGCCGCGCTCCGGGGGCAAGACGGCGCGCCGCGAACCCGCGTCGCGCTTCCGACCGTCGGAACATGTCATCGCGGCGAACGTTTGCTCCGTTTGACGATCCAACGCAGCAGGTGCGCAAGCGAGCCCGGGCGCATCGCCGGAGACGACGGATTCGCTTTGCAAAACATGGGCTTTCCGGCGCGCCCGGCGACACGGCACGCGATCGGCGAACGGGGGCACGATCGCGGTGCGCCGCCCGCGGTGCGCGCCGGCGCAGCCACGACGGAGGCGAGACGATGAAGAATTTCACGGGTCCCGAGAGCACCGAGCGGCACGCGAATTTCCTGCGATCGCTCGCCGCGTTCAGCAAGGACCACCGTGCCGCGCACTGGTCGGGCACGTTCGGCAGCTTCCTCGAAACGATCTTCCCGCAGGATCCGGCGGGCCTTACCCGCACGAGCCACCAGTACATCTGGGACATGATCCGCGCCGAAGGCCGCACCGACGACAAGGGTGTATTCCACTGCCGGCTGTTCGAGGACGAGCTCTACGGCATCGACGACACCCTGCACCGGCTGGTCGACTACTTCAAGGCGGCGGCGGCCGGCGGCGAGGTCGGAAGGCGGCTGCTGCTCCTGCTCGGCCCCCCCTCGGGCGGCAAGTCGAGCCTGGTGATCCTTCTCAAGCGCGGGCTGGAAGCCTACAGCCACACCGACGCCGGCGCGCTCTACGCGATCCACGGCTGCCCGGTGCACGAGTCGCCGCTTCACCTCGTGCCGCACACCATGCGGCCGCAGTTCCGCGAAACCTACGGCGTCGAGATCTCGGGCGAGCTGTGCCCGTACTGCGCGAGCCGCCTCGAGCACGAATTCTCCGGCGACTTCATGCAGATGCCGGTGCACCGCATCTTCGTCTCCGAGGCCGGGCGGATCGGCGTCGGCACCTACGCGCCGCACGATCCGACCACCGCCGATATCGCCGACCTGGTGGGATCGGTCGACCTGTCCAAGGTCTCGCAGTACGGCGACGAGGGCGATCCGCGCGCCTGGTCCTGGTCCGGCGCGGTGTTCGCGGCAAGCCGCGGGCTGCTCGAGATGATCGAGATCCTGAAAGTGAAGCGCGAGTTCCTCTACCTGCTGCTCACGCTCACGCAGGAAAAGAACGTCAAGGTGTCGCGCTTTCCGCTCATCTACCTCGACGAGACGATCGTCGCGCACACCAACCTCGCCGAATTCCGCAAGTTCCTGCAGGAAGCGGAGAACGAGGCGCTGCTCGACCGCATGGTGATCATCCAGGTGCCGTACACGCTGTCCTACAAGGACGAGGCGCGCATCTACCGAAAGCTCACCTCGGGCACGCAGGCGTTTCGCGAGGTGCATCTCGATCCCCACGCGCTGCATGTGGCCGCGGTGTTCGCGATCCTCACCCGATTGCACGAGGGCGAGGACCGCGAGGCCGACCTCGTGCGCAAGGTGCGCCTCTACGCCGGCGAGGACGTCGAGGGCGTGCCGCGCAGCGAAGTCGAGAAGCTGCGCGCGAAATATCCCGAGGAGGGCTTGGCGGGTGTTTCGCCCCGCTTCGTGATCAACGCGCTGTCCGCCGCGATCATCCAATCGCACGCAAAGAGCCTCACGAGCATGCAGGTGCTGCTCGCGCTCAAGGACGCGATCGAGTCCGACGCCCGCATGGACGCGAAGAAGAAGCGCAAGTGGGTCGATTTCCTGGTCATCGCGCGCAAGGACTTCTACAACCGCTGGGTGAAGGAAGACGTGCACAAGGCGCTGTTCGTGTCCTTCGAGCAGGAAGCGCAGCAGCTGCTCGACAAGTACCTCGACGAGGTCGAGGCGACGCTCGACAACCGCACCGTGAAGGACCCGATCACGGGCGAAGAGCGCAAGCCCGACGAGCGGTTCCTGCGCGCGGTCGAGGAAAAGATCCGGATTTCCGAGTCCGGCAAGAACTCGTTCCGCCAGGAGGTGGTGCGCAAGGCGATGGGCGCGTACAAGCGCGGCGAGAAGTTCACGCTCGATTCGCACGCGCAGCTGCACGAGGCGATCGAGCAGTACCTGTTCGAGAGCCGGCGCGACGTGCTGCGGCTCGTTTCCTCCGCCGCGCGCCCCGACGAGGAGACGCGCCAGAAGATCTCGGTGGTGGAGAAGCGGCTCGTTGACGAGTACGGCTACGACGCGCACAGCGCGCGCGAGGCGCTCAACTACGTCACCACGCTCCTTGCGCAGGAGTAGCCGACGATGACCGAGCGCGCCTCGGGCATGACGGCGCAGACGCCGTGGTACGAACTTTTTTCGCGCGGCGCGCGCGACTGGCTGCGCCACAACCAGAAGGTGCGCGAGGCGGTGCGCGCGAATCTCCCCGAGCTGCTCGCCGGCGCCGACCTGATCACGCACCCGCAGGACCGCACCGTGCTCGTGCCGGTGCGGTTCCTCGAGCACGCGCGGTTCCGGCTCGCGGACGCCGAGTCGCACGCCGGCGCCGGCCAGGGCAAGGGCGAGGCGGGGGCGGTGCTGCGGCCCGCGTCGCCGCGCGGCGCGCCGGCCGCGGGCGGCGCCGGCCGCGAGGGCAACGAGATCCGGTTCGTGCTCGAGCTCAAGGTCGACGAGATCGTCGACTGGCTGTGGGAGGAACTCGCGCTTCCGGACCTCAAGCCGAAGCGCGGCGCCGCGCTCGATGAGCCCGACTACGTGCGCGAGGGCTGGGACAGGCGCGGCGCGCGGGCGCGCCTCGACCGCCGCCGCACGGTGAAGGAGGCGGTCAAGCGGCGCGCGATGCAGACCGCGCCCCTTCCGTTCACGAACGACGACCTGCGCTTTCGCCAGCTCGTGCGGCGCGCGACGCCGGCGGTGAACGCCGCGGTGATCTTCGCGCTCGACGTCTCCGGCAGCATGCAGGAGGCCGAGCGGCGCCTCGCGAAGACCTTCTTCTTCTTCGCGCTGCAGGGCGTGCGGCGCCGCTACGCGAAGGTCGAGACGGTGTTCCTCGCGCACGCGGTCGACGCCTGGGAATTCCCGGAAGCGCAGTTCTTCCAGGTGGCGGGCGGCGGCGGCACGATCGCATCGAGCGTGTTTCGCCTGGCGCGCGAGCAGCTCGCGCGCCGCTTCGATCCGGCGCGCTACAACGCCTACCTCTTCTACGCCTCCGACGGCGAGAACGCCGCCGAGGACCGCGCCGCCGCGGCGCAGCTGCTTGCCGAACTCGCCGCCCAGTTGAATTACGTCGGCTACGTCGAGACCGACGGCGCGCGCTTCCGGCCGCACGCGAGCGCGATGGCGGAGATCTTCGCCGAGCTGAAGGCGCGCGGTCTGCCGGTGGGGGCGGCGCGGCTCGCGTCGCTCGACGACGTCTGGACCGCGATCCGGCTGTTCTTTCGCGAGCAGGCGACGGCGTGAACGACGCGTTGCGCGACTACGTGGCCGGGCTGGAGGCGCTCGCGCGCCGGCTCGGCCTGGCGTATTTCCCGGTGGATTTCGAGCTGGTGCCCTCCTCGCTCATGACCGAGATCGCGGTCTACGGCCTGCCGGTGCGCATGCCGCACTGGTCGTTCGGCGTGCGCTACATCCATCAGCTCGTGCGTCAGGCGATGGGCCACTCGCGCATCTTCGAGGTGATGTTTCCGGGCGATCCCTGCCGCGCATACCTCATGGACGGCAACACGCTCGCGGAAAACACGCTCGTCGCCGCGCACGTGCTCGGGCACGCCGATTTTGCGCGCAACAACGCGCTGTTTGCGCGCTTTCACGAGATGGCGGGCGGCAACATCATCGAGATGGCCGCCTCGCACGCGCGGCGCATCGATCGCGCGATCGCCGAAGAGGGTCTCGCGCGCGTCGAGGCGGTGCTCGACGCGGCCCTCGCGCTCGAATCGCACGTCGACGTGACGCAGCCGCTGCACCGCGCGCCGTATCCGGCCGAGCCGCCGCAGCAGACGCCGGCGGCGCCCGACGCGTTTCGCGCCCGCTTCGAGCGGCTGCCGGGCGCGCCCGCGCGGGCGGCGCCGGCAGCGCGCGAGCGGCCGCCGCTTCCGCCCTATCCGGAACCCGATCTGCTCTGGTTCATCGCGCAGTACGGTCCGGACCTCGCGCCCTGGGAGCGCGACGTCTTTCTCGCGGTGCGCGCCGAGTCGCTCTACTTCTATCCGGTGTTCGCCTGCCAGATCATGAACGAGGGCTGGGCGTCGTACTGGCACGCGCGGCTGCTGCGCGAAGCCGATTTCCTGCCGCAGGACCTCTACGTCTCGGCGATCAAGGCGCACTCGGACGTGGTGCGCCCGTTCGCCGCCGACGAGCAGGTGGCACTCGCGGTCAACCCGTATCACCTCGGCTTCGCCCTCTGGGAGCGCATCGTCGAGCGCGAGGGGCTCGCGCACGCGCGGCGCGTGCGCTGCGAGGAGGACGACTTCGGCTTCGTGCGCAACTATCTCGACCGCGAGACGGTCGAGTCCCTCGACCTCTTCGTCTGGGAGCAGAAAAACGACGGCGAGATCCGCGTCAGGAGCCGCGATCTCGCCGCGGTGCGCGAGGCGATCCTCGCGCCGAAATACAACTACGGCGCGCCGCGCGTGTTCGTGCGCGCGCTCGCGCTCGACGGCTCGCTCGAGCTGGAACACGACGCGGCGACCGACGGCCGCGGCCTCGACCCGGCGCGCGCGCGCGCCGTGCTCGGCTACGTGCGGCGCGTCTGGCGCCGGCCGGTGCGTCTGACGACGGTGGACGCCCGCGGCGCGAAAATCCAGCTCGACGCCTGAACCCCGAAAGGAGAACGCCATGCGCATCGCCCCCGGCGGGCAGGCGTTCGTTGGGCGCGAGCGCGCGAGCGACGACATGCGCGCGCACCGGCACGACCTGAGCCGCTCGGAGTCGGCGGCCGCGGCGCAGGTGCCCGGCGACCGCCTCGCAAAGGGCGTCGTCCTCGGCGACGTGAAGGGATACCTCGTCGCCGTCGTGCCGAGCCCTACCGTGTCGAGCTGGGCGAGCTCGCGCAAGGCCTCGGCCGTTCCGGACTGCGTCTCCTCGACGGGGACGACCTCGGGCGGCTCTTTCCAGACCGCGAGCGGGGCGCGGTACCCCCCGCTCGCCTGCGGCCTCGCGGCGACGGTCGAAGACGATCTCCTGCGCCCGCCCGAGGTATTCTTCGAGGCGGGCGACCGCGAGCATGCCGCGCACGTCACGCAGGCCGATTTTCCCCGCTTGCACGGGGGCGCGTTGCGGGAGCACTTCGCGCGGCACATCCAGCCGGCGACGCCGGGGAACTCGGCCGGCGGCGCGCGCGGTCTAATTCGCGTCGCATTGCGGAGGGAAACGATGCCGACGTACGAATACCGTTGCGAAAACTGCGGGCAGACGTTCGAAAAGGACGAAAGCGTCAAGGAGCACGAGGCGCGTCGCGCGCGCTGCCCGAAGTGCGACAGCGACAAGGTGCAGCCGCTGCTGTCGCACTTCTACGCCAAGACCAGCAAGAAGAGCTGAGCGATCGCGGGCATGAGCGGGCCGGCAGCGCCGGACATCGCGGTGCGGGGGCTCACGCGGCTCACCGACGCCGACCTGCGCTTTCTCGCAGCGAACTTCCCGCAACCGGCGACGACCTTCGAGGACATGGCGCGCCTGCTCGAGGGTCCGCCCTCGACGCTCGAGTCGCTGCTCGAGGCCGAGTACGTCTACCAAGCGATCTTCGAGCGGCGCGGCGAGCTGCTCGCGATCTCGCCGTTTCTGCTCTTCAACGTCCTGCTGCGCCGCTGTCTGGAGGGCGCGCGCACCGCGACCGAGCGCGCGGTCGTCAACTATCTCGCCAACCTGCTTGCGCTCTTCGTGCGCACCGAGCGCATCTACCGACCGGGCGGCGCCGAGCCGCGCAGCTTCGCCTACTTCGTCGATCTGGCGGCCGCGGCCGCCGAGACGCGCGACGAGCGCGAGCGTTTCCTCCTCCACGCGCACCTCGGCAACTACGGGCTGTATCTGAGCGGGGTGTTCGGCGACGCGCTGGAGTACGCGCATCGCCATCGGCGCCGCCCGGTCAGCCCGCGCTACGTCGCCGACATGGGCCGCGCCGGCTTTCGCGACGCCGCCGCGAGCCGCCTCGCGCGCACCTACCGGCTGCAGGACGTGTTCCTGCGGCTTGCGCTGCGGTTCGACCACTACCGCGAGCGGCTCGCGCGGCTTGCGCGCGAGTACCTCTTCGACTAGCGCCGCTCGAGGTCGCGGCTCGCCTCGAGCACGTCGCGGCGCAGCTGCTCGCGCTCCTCGGGCGCAAGGCGTCCGTGCCGCCCGCCCGGATGCGCGCCGAAGCGCTCGCGGTAGGCGCGCATCGCCTCCTCGCGCGTCAGGCGGCCGCTGCGCACCTCCTCGCGCAGCCGGTGCGCCTCGCGCCAGCGCTCTTCCTGCGCCGGCGCGGGCGCATCGCGCGCCGGCGGCGCCGCCAGGTCTTCGCGCAGTCGCCGCCGCTCCTCCGGGTCCATCGGCCTGCGCCACGGCGCAGGCGCCACACGCTCGCGATGCGGGTGCGCCTCCCGCCCGCGCCCGTCCGGCGGCTGCGCGAGCGCAGGAAGCGCAACCGCTACCCCGGCGAGCAGGCAAAGCGCGAGAAACGCGGCCCTCATCGCGCGCTATCTTACGGGGCGGCGCCGGCGCGGGCGCCCGATTTGTAACATTCCGTGTCGGCGCGCGCGGCGCGAAACACGTTGTTGCCGCATGTGCCCGCGGCTGCTGCTACGCTCGCTGCCGTGGCCCGCTTGAAGACCCGCATTCTGGTGGTGGACGACGATCCGCGCCTGCGCGAGCTGCTCGTGCGCTACCTCGGCGAGCAGGGGCTGGAAGTGAAGGCGGTCGCCGACGGCAGCGCGATGGACCGGGCGCTCGCGCGCGAGCGCTACGATCTGATCGTGCTCGATCTCATGCTGCCGGGCGAAGACGGCCTCGCGATCTGCCGGCGGCTGCGCGCCTCGGCCGGCGCGCCGGCGATCCTGATGCTCACCGCGAAGGGCGACGACGTCGATCGCATCGTCGGCCTGGAGATGGGCGCAGACGACTATCTGCCCAAGCCCTTCAACCCCCGCGAGCTCGTCGCGCGCATCCATGCGGTGCTGCGCCGCCGTCGCCCCGCCGGGCCGCCCGGTGCGCCCGCGCTCGAGGCCGGCGCGTTCCGTTTCGGCCCCTTCGAATTCAACGCCGCGACGCGCTCGCTCGCCAAGGACGGTCGGCCGGTGCCGCTCACCACCGGCGAGTACGCGGTGCTCAAGGTCCTCGTCGAGCACGCCGGCACGCCGCTGTCGCGCGACAAGCTGATGGAACTCGCGCGCGGGCGCGAGTACGAGGCGTTCGACCGCTCGATCGACGTGCAGATCTCGCGCCTGCGCAAGCTGATCGAGCCCGACCCCGCGCACCCGCGCTACATCCAGACCGTCTGGGGCTTCGGCTACGTGTTCGTGCCGGGCGGCGAGGCGCGCGCGCCCTGAACGCATGAGCCTGTTCGCGCGCGCGTTCCTGCTGATCGCGCTGCTCCTGCTCGTTTCGGCGCTCGCCTCGTTCCAGCTCTGGCGGCTGCACGAGCGCGAGCCGCGCGCGCGCGAACTCGCCCAGCAGACGGTGAGCACCGTGAACCTCACGCGCGCCGCGCTCGTCAACGCCGACCCTTTCCTTCGGCGCGAACTGCTGTTCGAACTGAACGAGCGCGAGGGCATCCGCATCGCGCCGCTCACCGGCGGCGAGCGCCTGGAGCCCTTGCCGCGCGATCCGCTCCTCGAGCGCGTCGCAGAGCGCGTGCGCGCGGCGCTCGGCCGCGGCACGCGCTTCGCGCTCGCGCGCGACGGCGTCGAAGGCTTCTGGGTGAGCTTCGCGATCGACGAGGACCAGTACTGGGTGATGCTGCCGCGCGAGCGCTTCGAACTGGAGTTCGGCGCCGGCTGGCTCGGCTGGGCGGCGGGGCTCCTTGCGCTCGCGCTCGCCGGCGCCTGGCTGATCGCCTCGCGCATCGCGCGGCCGCTCGCCGCGCTCGCGCAGGCGGCGGCGCGCCTCGGGCGCGGCGAGGCGCACGAGCCGCTCGCCGAGACCGGACCGCGGGAACTCGCCACGGTCGCCGCAGCGTTCAACCGCATGGCGGCCGATCTCGAGGCGCTCGAGCGCAGCCGCGCGACGGTGCTCGCCGGCATCTCGCACGATCTGCGAACGCCCCTTTCGCGCCTGCGGCTCGCGCTGGAGATGAGCGGCGCGCCGGCGCCGATCGCCGCCGGCATGGCCGCCGACATCGAGGAGATGGACCGCGTGATCGGGCAGTTTCTCGATTACGCGCGCGGCGAGGACGAACCGCGCGTGCCGGGCGATCTCGACGCGCTCGTCGCCGACGTCGTCGCCGCGTGCGCGCGGCGCGGCGAGCCGGTGCGCTTCGCCGCCGGAGCCGTGCCGCGCTTTGCGTTTGCGCCGCTTGCGGTGCGCCGCGCGGTCGCGAACCTCGTCAACAACGCGCTCGCGCACGCGGGAACGCCGGTCGAGGTCGTCACGCGCGTCGAGAATCGCGCCGCGATCGTCGAAGTGCTCGACCGGGGGCCGGGCATTCCGGAAGCCGACATCGAAAGGCTCAAACGGCCGTTCACCCGACGCGACGACGCCCGCGGCGGTGCCGGCGGCGCGGGGCTCGGTCTTGCGATCGCCGAGCGCGTCGCGCACGCGCACGGCGGGCGGCTCGAACTCGGGCCGCGCTCAGGCGGCGGCCTTGCGGCCCGACTCGTCCTCTCGCTGCGCTGAGGCCGCCCTCGCCTCCTCGAGAATCCAGTTGCGGAACGCGGCGACGTCGGGCCTCTCGCAGGCGCGCTCGGCGCACACGAGCCAGTAGGCCGAGGCGAGCGGAAGCGCGAGGTCGAACGGGCGCGCAAGACGCCCGGCGGCGATGTCGGCCGCCGCGAGCGCCGTGATGCCGAGGGCGACGCCGAGCCCGTCGGCGGCGGCCTCCAGCGCGAGCGCCGAGTGGTTGAAGCGGATACCGCGCGCAAGATCCACGCCCTCGACGCCCGCCAGCTCGAGCCACGCTTCCCAGAGCGGCCGACCGTCTTCGGTGAGCAGGTTGTCGTGGATCAGCGTGTGCCGACGCAGGTCCTCGGGCGCGCGCAGCGGGGTCCTGCCATCGAGCAGCGCCGGGCTGCAGACAGGGCTCACCGCGACCGACATCAGTTTGTCCACCCGATAGCCGGGATACGCGCCGCTTCCGAAGCGGATGGCGACGTCGGCGTCCTCCAGCGTCGAGCTCGCTTCGCCGCTCGCCTCCGCATCCGAGCGGCTCGCGTCGACGAGCCGCGTGCTTGCGTTGATCCGCACATCGAGCTCCGGATGCGCGGCGGCGAACCGATGCAGCCGCGGCGCGAGCCACTTGGTCGCGAACGACGGCGCCGAGCTCACCGTGAGGGCCGCCGCCTCCGCCTCGGATCGCAGCCGCTCGACCGCTTCCGCGATGCGATCGAACCCTTCGGTGAGCCGCGGCAGGCACGCGCGCGCCGCGTCCGTCAGGGCGAGGCCGCGGCGTCCGCGGCGAAAAAGCTCGACCCCGAGAAACTCCTCGAGCCCCTTCACCTGATGGCTGATCGCAGCCGGGGTGACATGAAGCTCCCGGGCCGCGTGCACGAAAGAGCGATGCCGCGCCGCCGCCTCGAACGCCCGCAGGGCGTTGAGCGGCGGAAGCCTTCGGCTCACAGCCCTAGGGGCGTTAGGTTTCCTCATCAGCACGAGTAGAAATCATCCGTTGCTGCACTGCAACTTTCGGCCTTAGATATGGTCTTCAGAAGTGTGCTCAAGCTCGCAGAGGATCTAGGCTATTTGAAACATAGCTGTCATTTTGCGACGCAATAGCACACAGACCTCGACCGTTTGAATCGGAACCCATTATGAGCGAAAACTTGAAGGAAATTAACGCGATCGAAAACAGGGGCAACGCGACGGATCCGGTGTTGGCGCGGCTGCGCGAGATCCAGATCGGCGAGCACGAGCGGCTCGTCGCGGAGGCGCATCTTGCGCGCGCGGAGGCGATCGCCGAGCTGATCGCGCGCGCTTCGGCGCGAGTGCGCAGCGCCATCCGGGCGCTCTTCAAGCGGCCGCGGCATCGGATCGCCGAAGCGCTGCACTGAGGTGCCGGCGCCCGCGGCGATCCCGGTCCACCGGCTCGGGCCGCGGCACGCGCCCGCCGTCGCGCGGCACCTCCTGCGTCTGGACGCGGAAGACCGGCGGCTGCGCTTCGGCCGCCCGATGGGAGACGAAGCGCTTCGCGCGTACGCGGCGGGCATCGACTTCGAGCGCGACCGGCTCTTCGGGATCTTCGGGGCGGAGTCGGAGCTCGCGGGCGTCGCCCATCTCGCGATGGACGACGCTACCGGGCAGGCCGAGCTCGGTCTTTCGGTGGACGCGGCGCACCGCGGCCGAGGCTACGGGAGCGCGCTCTTGCGGCGGGCGGTGCTCCATGCCGCAAATCGCGGCTACCGCGCGCTCTACATGCACTGCCTCGCCGACAACGCGGCGATGCTGCACCTGGCGCGCAAGGCGGGCCTGCGCACCGTCGTCTCCGCCGGCGAGGCCGACGCCTGGCTCGCGCTCGATCGGGCGCGCCACGGCGGGGCGCTGCGCGAAGCGCTCGAAGACCAGTTCGCGCTGATCGACCATCTGCTTCGCCAGCAGCACGCGTGGTTTTCGTGCCTGCCGCGCCCGGATCAGGCGGCGGCGAACCGGGCAAGCGTCTCGTAGCTCGCGCCGGCGGCCGAAAGGCGCGAGCGCGCGAGCACGAACTCCGTCACCGTCCAGGCGTGCGGCTCGAGCGTCGGAAGCTCGGCCGATCGCTTCGCCTTTCGCAGCAACGTCAGGTGCGCGACGAACGGCCGCGGCTCGAGCGCGAACCCCTCGGCGGCGAGCGCGAGCCGCAGCCGCTCGACGAGCGCCGCGGTCTCGGGCGGCGTCGTGCGCGGCCCCGCCCAGACGATGCCGCGATGCGCCCAGCAGCGCGCCTCTTCGATCGGCAGCGCGTGGCGCGCAAAGCGCACGCGCTGCGCCGCGTGCAGCGCGGCCGAGAGCCGCTCGGCCGGCACCTCGCCGAGAAACGCGAGCGTCAGATGGATCGCCTCGGGGCGCACCGCGCGCCCGCCGGCCGCGCGCCGGGCGCGCAGCGCCCAGTCATAGAGCGCGCGCGCGAGCTGCGGCGGCGGCCACAGCGCGAAGAAAAGCCGCAGGCGCTCGCTCGGTCCCGGATCCAGCCAGCCCCTCGCCCGTCAGGCGCGCGGCGCGAGCCGCCGCGCCTTGCGCTCGCGGCACGCCCGCACCGGACTACCCGACCTCGTCGATCAGCGCGATCGCCTGCGCGGCGATCCCCTCGCCCCGCCCGGTGAATCCGAGCTGCTCGGTCGTCGTCGCCTTCACGCTCACCGCCGCGGGCGCGATGCCGAGGTCGGTCGCGATGTTGCCGATCATGCGCGAGATGTGCGGCGCCATGCGCGGCGCCTCGGCGACGATCGTCGCGTCCACGTTGACGATGCGGTAACCCGCGGCGGCGACCTTTTTCGCCGTCTCGCGCAGCAGCCTCCGGCTGTCGATCTCGAAATACGCCGGGTTCGTGTCCGGATAGTGCTGGCCGATGTCGCCGAGCGCCGCCGCACCGAGCAGCGCGTCGCAGATCGCGTGCAGCAGCACGTCGCCGTCCGAATGCCCTTGCAGGCCCTTCTCGTGCGGGATCTCGACGCCGCCGATCACCAGCCGGCGCCCGGGCACGAGCGCATGAACGTCGAAGCCTTGTCCGATCCTCATCGCGCCTGCGCGCCCGCGCGCCGCGCGAGGATCGCCTCGGCGATCGCGAAGTCCTCCGGGTACGTGACCTTGAGGTTTTCGCGGCTGCCGGCGACGAGACGCGGCCGCAGGCCGAGCCGCTCGATCGCCGCGGCCTCGTCGGTGAAGCGTTCGCGCGCCGCGCGCGCGAGCGCCTCGGCGAGCAACCCGGCGCGGAACATCTGCGGCGTCTGCGCAAGCCACAGCAGCGCCCGGTCCTCGGTCGCCGCGACGCGCACCGCACCCGCCTCGTCCTTCGCGGCGCGCTTGACGGTGTCCGCGACCGGAAGCGCAAGGAGTCCTCCGATCGCGTCGCCCTCGCACTCGGCGATCAGCCGCTCGAGGTCTGCGCGCGCAAGGCAGGGGCGCGCGGCATCGTGCACGAGCATCCAGTCGTCTGCGTCCACCGCGGCCATCGCGGCGATCAGGCCGTTGCGCACCGACTCGGCGCGCGTCGCCCCGCCGCAATAGAGCGGCTCGACGCGCCCGCCGAATTCGCTCCAGTCGAGACGCGCGAACGCGTCGTCGCGCGGCGCGAGGACGACGAAGACCGTCTCGACCGGCGCGACGCAGACCGCGCGCACCGCATGCCAGAGCATCGCGCGGCCGGCGATCGGTCGATACTGCTTCGGAACGGAATCGGCGACGTCGCCGCGCGCGATCCGCGTTCCGCGTCCGGCCGCGGGAATGAGCGCAAACGTGGCCACGGCGGCTTTCGGCAGTTGCGAACGCTTAGAATTATAGGCCCCGCATGCATCGCGATTCCCTGCCCGCGCGCGCGCGCATCGGCCGTCTCTCCGGCTCGGCCGATGCGCTCGCGCTCGCGCGCCTTGCCGGGGCGCACGCGCCGGTCGCGGCGGTGTGCGCCGCGGCGACCGACGCGCAGCGCCTCGCCGAGGAGATCGCGTGGTTCGCGCCGCGGTTGCGCGTGCGGCTGCTGCCCGACTGGGAGACGCTGCCTTACGACGCGCTTTCGCCGCATCCGGACCTCGTTTCCGAGCGGCTCGCGACGCTCTATGCGATCCAGCGCGGCGACTTCGACGTCGCGCTCGTGCCGGCGCCGACCGCGCTCGTGCGCCTGTGCCCGCCGGAGTACCTCGCTGCTTACACCTTTCTGCTCAGGCAGGACGAGCGACTGGACCTGGAAGCGCTGCGTCGCCAGATGGCGATCGCCGGCTACAGTCACGTCACGCAGGTGGTCTCGCCCGGCGAATTCTGCGTGCGCGGCGGCATCGTGGACCTTTTCCCGATGGGCAGCGCCCTGCCCTACCGGCTCGATCTGGACGACGACGTCGTCGAGGCGATCCGCACGTTCGACGTCGATTCGCAGCGCACGCTCTACCCGGTGAAGGAAGTGCGGCTGCTTCCGGCGCGCGAGTTTCCGCTAGACGAAGCCGGGCGGGCGGGCTTTCGCAGCCGTTTCCGCGAGACCTTCGAGGGCGATCCGTCGGCGCGGCGCATCTACCGCGACGTCTCGAACGGCGTGCCGCCGCCGGGGATCGAATACTACCTGCCGCTCTTTTTCGACCGCGTCGCGACGTTCTTCGACTACCTGCCCGAGACTGCGCTGCTTGCGCTGCACGGCGACGTCGCCGGCGCGATCGAGGCGTTCTGGCGCGACGCGCGCGAGCGCCATCGGCTGCTCGGCGGAGACCCGGACCGGCCGCTCATGCCACCGGCGCGCATCTTCGTGCCGGCCGAGGAGTTCTACGTGCGCGCCCGCGCCTGGCCGCGGGTCGATCTCGCGCTTTCCGCGCCCGAACCGGCCGAGGACGCCGCCGAGCCGATCGTCGCGCAGCCGCTTCCGCCGCTCGCGGTGGACCGGCGCGCGCGCGATCCGCTCGCTGCGCTGAAGGCGTTCATCGCCGATTCGGGGCTTCGCGTACTGATTGCCGCCGACTCCCCCGGCCGGCGCGAGACGATGCTCGCGTACTTCGCCGAGTATGGCCTTCGGCCCGAGCCCTGCGACGGGTTCGAGGCGTTCCTCGCCTCCTCGAGCCTGCTGCAGATCGCGGTCGCGCCGCTCGCAAATGGCTTTCAGGCGGGCGCCGAAGGCTGGGCGATCGTCACCGAGGCGGAACTGTACGCCGGCACCGCGCGCGCCCGCGGGCGCCGCGCGCGCGAGAAGACCTCGGTCGAGGGGATGCTGCGCGACCTCTCGGAGCTCCGCCCCGGCGACCCGGTGGTGCACGCGCAGCACGGCATCGGTCGCTACCGCGGCCTCGTCAACCTCGACCTCGGCGAGGGCATGACCGAGTTTCTGCTGCTCGAGTATGCCGACGGCGACAAGCTCTACGTTCCGGTGACGCAGCTTGCGGCGGTCGCGCGCTACAGCGGCGCGCAACCGGAGGCTGCGCCGCTGCACAAGCTGGGCAGCGGCCAGTGGGACCGCGCGCGCGCGCGCGCCGCGCGCCAGGTGCGCGACACCGCCGCCGAGCTGCTCGATCTGTACGCGCGCCGCGCCGCGCGCAAAGGGCACGCGTTCGCGGTCAATGCGCGCGACCTCGACGCGTTCGCCGAAGGCTTCGGCTTCGAGGAGACGCCCGATCAGCAGGCGGCGATCGAGGCGGTGATCGCCGACATGAAGGCCGGCCGCCCGATGGACCGGCTGGTCTGCGGCGATGTCGGCTTCGGCAAGACCGAGGTGGCGCTTCGCGCCGCGTTCGTCGCGGTGGCCGACCGGCGCCAGGTGGCGGTGCTTTGCCCGACGACGCTCCTTGCCGAGCAGCACTTTCAGACGTTCGCCGATCGCTTCGCCGACTGGCCGGTGAAAATCGCCGAGCTTTCGCGCTTCAAGACCGCGAAGCAGTCGGCCGAGGTGCTCGCAAAGCTCGCCTCGGGCGAGATCGACATCGTGATCGGCACGCACAAGCTGCTTTCGCGCGAGGTGAAATTCGCCCGCCTCGGGCTCGTCATCGTCGACGAGGAGCACCGCTTCGGCGTGCGCCAGAAGGAAGCGCTGAAGGCGCTGGGGGGGGAAGTGGACGTGCTCCCGCTCACCGCCACGCCGATTCCGCGCACGCTCGCGCTCGCGCTCGAAGGACTGCGCGATTTCTCGGTCATCGCCACCGCGCCGCACAAGCGCCTCGCGATCAAGACGTTCGTCGCCCCGGCGAGCGACGGGCTGGTGCGCGAGGCGCTGCTGCGCGAGCTGCGCCGCGGCGGGCAGGCGTTCTACCTGCACAACGACGTGGACACGATCGAGCACGCGCGCGAGCGGCTGGAAAAGCTCGTGCCCGAGGCGCGGATCGCGGTCGCGCACGGGAAAATGCGCGAGCGGGAACTGGAGCGCGTCATGCGCGACTTCACCCAGCAGCGCTACAACGTCCTCGTCTGCTCGACGATCATCGAGACCGGGCTCGACATCCCGACCGCGAACACGATCGTCATCCAGCGCGCCGACCGCTTCGGCCTGGCGCAGCTTCATCAGCTGCGCGGCCGCGTCGGCCGCTCGCACCACCAGGCCTACGCTTACCTCCTCACGCCGCCGGAAGACGCGCTCACCGCGCAGGCAAAAAAGCGCCTCGAGGCGATCCGCATGATGCAGGAGCTGGGCGCGGGCTTCTACCTCGCGATGCACGATCTGGAGATCCGCGGCGCGGGCGAGATCCTCGGCGAAGCGCAGTCGGGCGAGATCCAGGAGATCGGGTTCGACCTCTACAACCGGATGCTCGAGCGCGCGGTGCGCGCGCTCAAGGCCGGACGGGCGATCGACCTCGATCAGCCGCTCGATCCGGGCGTCGAAATCAACCTGCACGCGCCGGCGCTCCTTCCGGCGTCCTACTGCGACGACGTCAACGCGCGGCTCACGCTCTACAAGCGGCTCGCGGGCTGCGAGACGCCGGGCGCGCTCGAGGCGCTCGCCGAGGAGCTGGTGGACCGCTTCGGGCCGCTGCCCGAGCCGGCGCAGGCGCTTCTTCGCTGCCATGAGCTTCGCATCCTCGCGCGCAGCGTCGGCGTCGTGCGGCTCGATGCGACGCACGAGACGGTGCAGCTTCAGTTCGAGAAAGACCCGCCGATCGGCGCCGAAAAGATCGTGGACTTCGTGCGCCGCCGGCGCGAAGCGCGCCTTTCGGGCCCGGAGAAGCTTCGCGTTCCCGCGCGCGCGCCGACCTGGCAGGAGCGCGCCGCCGCCGCGCGCGCGATCCTCGCCGAACTCGCGGCATGAGGCGGGCGGCGGTCGCGGCGCTCGCGCTCGCCGCGGCGCAGGCCGCCGCGCAGATCGAACAGTTGATGCCCGCGCTCGGCGCGATCGAGCGCGGCGACTACGCGCAGGCGATCGACGTGCTGAAGCCCCTCGCGCAGGGCGGCGACACCGAGGCGCAGTATCTGCTCGCGACCGCGCTCGAGCGCGCCGCGCCGCCCCTCGGCGATCCGCAGGCCGCCTACGGCTGGTACCGGCGCGCGGCCGAGGCGGGCTACGCGCCCGCCCAGGTGAACCTCGGCGCGATGCACTTCGACGGCCGCGGCGGCGCGGAGAAAAGCGCGAAGGAGGCGGCGCGCTGGTACCGCGCCGCGGCCGAACAGGGAAACGTGATCGCGCAGACGAACCTCGGCCTGATGTACCTCGAAGGCACGGGGGTGCCCCGCAACGCCGCCGAGGCCGAGCGGCTGATCCGCGCCGCCGCTTCGCAAGGTTATGCGCGCGCGCAGGCGCAGCTCGGGCGCATGTACCTCGACGGCGACGGCGTCCCCGCCGACGCCACCACCGCGCTCGGCTGGTTCGAGCGCGCCGCTGACCAAGACCACGAGGGCGCGCAGTTCTTTCTCGCGCTCCTTTATCAGAAGGGCATCGGCACGGCGCGCGACCTCGAGCGCGCGGTGCGCTGGCTCGAGCGCGCCGCCGCGCGCGGGCACCGGCTCGCGATGCTGGAACTCGCGCGCGCCTACGAACTGGGGCTCGGTGTCCCCTCCGATGCCGAAAAGGCGCGCGCCTGGCGCGCGCGGGCCAAGGCTACGAAGTGAACCTCGTGCTGCAAGGCCGCGCGATCGGCCGCGAGGAACTCGCGCACCTTGTGCAGCTCGTGAACGGCGGCGGCGTCGCTTCGCGGGGCTCTCAAGCTTCGGTTTTGCGGGGAGCGCGGCGCGAGCGGCGCGCCCTGAAGCAAACCGTTCGCATGCACGCAGCAGCCCTCCCGATCGGGGCGTAAAATCGGGGCGTCGCTTGCGGATCCCGTCTATGGCTGACACGTTCAAGGAATTGGAGGCCCGAGCGCGCTCCTTGTCGCCGGAAGAACGGGCGAGGCTTGCCGAGTTGTTGCTCGAGTCTCTGCGCGAACCACCGCTCGCCGAAGTCGAGAAAGCGTGGGAGCGGGAAATCGAGCAACGGGCTGCCGCATACGATCGCGGCGAGTTGCCCACGTTTTCCGCCGAAAGCGTATTTGCTGAGGCCAGGCGGCTCGCTCGGTGACTCGCGCGCGGTTTATCGCCGCCGCACGCCTGGAGTTTCTCGCCGAGGTCATTTATTACAGCGAGGTCGAGCCCGGTCTGGGCGCGAAATTCTCCGCAGCCGTCGAAGAGGCTGCCGCGCGCGCCGTCGCTTTTCCGCGATCAGGCTCGCCGTTTCCTTCCGGAACCCGCCGGGTCTTCGTGACGGGGTTTCCGTTTTCACTCATCGACCGGCCCGAACCAGACGGTATCGTCATCCTTGCGGTCGCACACCATGCGCGCCGTCCCTTCTACTGGCGATCGCGCATCCGGGCCCGCTGACCGCGGCACTGTCACCGACTTCTTCGCCGCAGGGCATCGGCACGGTATGCCGAACCATGGATTGCGGCTGCGAAAAATGCAGAGGCATCCGTGAGGTCTCGAAATATCGACTCGTTCATTGATCGCAACGTTGGCATCGAGATCGGTCGGCTCGGCCCGATCCGGTGTGCCGCTGTTGCTGCTACGCACGATCTCTTGGCCGCTCGCGCGGGGGCAGGCGAGCGCCGCTGCCATTCGAAGGCGAGCGCGCGCGTGCGCTCATTCGAGCGCGCCCAGGCCTGCAAGTGAACCTCGTCCTCCAAGGCCGCGCGATCGGCCGCGAGGAACTCGCGCACCTTGTGCAGCTCGTGAACGGCGGCGGCGTCAGCCTGCTCGGGCCAGAGGCCGTCCGGATCAGCGCGGCCGAGCAGACCCCGCTCATCGCGAGCTACTGCGCCGAGCACGCGCTCGATTTCGCCTGGGTGCCGGACGATCGGAAGCTTGCCGATCTCCGACTCATCGCGATGGACATGGACTCCACGCTCGTCACGATCGAAAGCATTGACGAGATGGGCGACCTCCTCGGCATCAAGGAGAACATCGCCGCGGTCACCGCACAGGCGATGCGCGGCGAGATTGACTACGCCGAATCGCTCAGGCGCCGCGTCGCGCTCCTTGCCGGGCTGGAGGAAGAACGGCTCGAACACATCTGCGAGGAACGCATGCGGCTTTCGCCCGGCGCCGAGCGGCTGATCGAGCGCTGCCGCGCGCTCGGCATCCGCACCCTCCTCGTCTCCGGCGGCTTCTCGTTCTTTACCGAGTGGCTGAAGGGACGCCTCGGTCTGGATGCCGTGTACTCGAACCGCCTCGAGATCGAAAACGGCCGCCTCACGGGGCGCGTCCTCGGCGACATCGTGGACGGCGAAGCGAAGGCCGCGCGGCTCGTTCAGGAGAACGCCTCGAAGGGCATTTCCGCGCGGCAGACGCTCGCCGTCGGCGACGGCGCGAACGACATCCCGATGATGGCGGTGGCCGGCGTCTCGGTCGCCTTCCGGGCGAAACCCGCGGTACGCGACCGCGCGACCCACGCCCTCGACCACAGCGGCCTCGACGGCGTGCTCAATCTTTATGTGTAGCGCGCCATCGTTACCTGCTCGGGTCCCCGAGAGGCACACGCGCCGTGATCTGGAGGCGACATCGACGTCGTTGATGCGCATCGTCCGACACTCGATCTGCCGCAGTCCCGACCGATAGAGCAGGCTCGCCATGAGCCATTTCACGCCGTGGAGCCGGGCAAGCAGCCGCTCGACCTCCCCACGCGTGAGCACCACCGGCCGGTGAACGGGGCGCTTGGCACGAACGAGGTTCTGGAACCACGGCCGCTCCTGTCCCGGCACGCGCTTGTAGAGGAAAGCAGTGCGGCGAGCGCCTGGTTCTGCGTCGCGGCAGCGACGTTCCTCCCCGCGGCGAGCCACGACCGGTAGGCCTCCACCTCCGCCGCGTCCATCTGCGCCGGATGCCGCAGCCCGTGGTGGCGGATGTACCCGCGGATCCAGTACCAGTAGCTCTTCTCGGTGCGCTGGCTGTATCCGCGGCGGCGCATTTCCTCATGCAGGAGATCGCGCAGACGCGGCCGGACACCGGCGGTTGCCGCTCGTTCGGCAAATCAGGGACTTGTACGACTTTCGCCGGATGCCGAGGTACTGTATCTCTACTCCGTGATGCTGCCGTTTCGACGATCCGGCGGGTGTTGCCGCAGGATGGCAGGCGGGGCGAAACTTGCTATGCAGCACGTTTCGATGACACTTGGAAGTTAGATGTCGCAGCAGTCAAATCCTGACCAGAAGTTTCTGGATTCCATTCGCAGGGGCCTACGCGAGTCTGTTGCCTTCTGGTCACCTGATAAGAAGCCTGAGCGGGAAACATATGTGGTCCGCACGCTGCTCCAGCATCTCGGGATTCAGCACGACCCTACGGAAATACAACCGGAAGCAGCTGAGCCACCCGACATGCGCTTTCGAAGCGCGCGGTTCGAGATCAAAGAAATCCTCGATCAAGGCCGTAGGCGGCACGACGAATACCGCCAGAAGCTTGAAAGGGCTATGTCTGCCAAGTGTCCTGAAGAAATGATTGAACATTACACGCCACAGGACCTGACGTTTAGCGAGGTTGGACACCGGGTCGTACATTTGCTGCAGGACATTTCAAAGCACTATGCGCCTAAGGTGATCGAGCAACTTGATCTTCTTGTATACGTGAACCTCCGCAGGCGAATCATCGTATTGGATAGTCCAGTTACGGATCCCACGACCTTCGCTAGGTTTGGCTGGCGCTCCGTTTCCATGGTTAAGGGCTCCGTAGCTTGCGTCCTTCATGCTCGGCCGGATGCGCCGGATTTCCTATACGTCAATGTAGGTAAACCAGCATCACGGCCTGAGATGTAGACACAATGCGACATCTATGAGCCGAATCCAGCCGGCGCGAGTCCGTGCGTCCGGGTGATTCAGAACGTTACATCGCACAACATGGCCGACGAAAGCTCATTTGTCGCCGTAGCCTTGAAGGCCGCGGGAGAGGTTCTTCAGCCACCGCTCTCCATTCGCCGAGGTGCAGCGCTGCTCTACGAGGTCACGGTAGACAACAACCTGGCGTTGACTGTTGACCCGAAGAACCCTGTCCGGGGCGATTCTGCGTTTCAGACAGACCTTTGCGTTTTCGAGGCAAAGTCCGAAAAAGTGGTCCTCCCGCGAGTGGTCATCGAATTCAAGACAAAGATCACCACTCACGAAGTGCTGACCTACAGCGCCAAGGCTCGAAAGCATAAGCAGGTCTATCCGTACCTTCGCTACGGGATCGTCGTCTCGGACATCCCCATTGTGCCTCGGCGATTTTTCGTGCACAACGAATCGCTCGATTTCGTGGCTGCGCTATCGGAAACGACAGGAACGCAACTCCGCAAATTCTTCGCGCAACTGCTGAAGGTCGAGGTCGAGGCATCCAGGTGTTTGGAGAACATTGCCTTCGGTAGCCTTCGGACTCATCTTTTCCGCACCGGGGTTCATGTCGGTGAGCTTTAACAAAGCGGCGGAAAGCGACGCTTTTCTGTCGACTCTCACCGCGCCGTCGCACAGCGCGCTTCGCCGCGGACGTTAGCATGCAAGAATGTCGGTTATCGTCCGGACAGCGTATGGAAGCTATCGCCTTTCGAGCCATCATAGTTTTGTCAATTCTCGGTGTCGTTATCGGCATCCCGATGTTGCTGATCGGGAAGCAGAACCAGGAGGGCTATGAGAAGCTGATTTCTAAGGAACTCGCGAGATCGGAGTCTCCTCAGCTCAAGGAATGCTTGGATAAGGCTCTCCGAACAAAGGATAAGGACTTCGGTCATTGTCACGACGTCCACGGTGCGCGTCTTCAGTTGCTAGACGAATGGTTTACGAAAGAGAGGCATGCTCGATACTGGGCTGGCATCGGGATGGCTTTATCAACCGCATTGCCGCTCGTGCTATTCGCTTCGTTCTACGTCTTGCGTTGGATAATCACCGGGCATTGGCGGAGACCCAAAGTCGAGTAGGTTCGTTGCACGCTAAGAACGGCTTGCAGGGCGACGAGTCGCGAGCGCCGCAGGCCTGAAGCGGAACGTTATGCCACGAGGAAGACGGGCGTAGAATAGTCGTCCATGGGAGAGGCAGCGCGGCATCTATTGAAGTCTTTTGACGCTTTGTCCGAGGCCGAGCGTCGCGAGGTCCTGGAAGAGCTTCTCCGGCGTGCGGCGGAGCTTCCCTATTCCTTCCCCTCCGACGACGAGCTCGTGCGCGTGGCCGAGGCCGTGTTTCAAGAGTACGACCGTCGCGAAGCCAAGGGGTGAAGACTCCCCTTCGCGGTGAAGTCTACATGGTCGACCTCGGGCTCGCGGCAAAGGTACGCCCGTGCGTCGTCATGAGCGTGCCCCTTGAACAATCAGATCGCTCGTTGGTCACGGTAGTCCCTCACACCACCGCACTTCGCCAGTCTCGCTTTGAGGTCGCCGTGTCGCCGAGATTCCTGAAGCCGGGTGCTTTCGACGCCCAAGGCATCGTAACGGTGCCGACGGTCAGGCTGATGAACCGTCTTGGTACGCTGACGACAGAAGAAATGCGCGCCGTCGAGAAAGGCGTTTGCTCGTGGCTCGGCATCAACATCGCGGCATAACCTGCTGCGGCAGCCGCCGCGCGGAGACGCGCGGCTGAGCGCGACGTTAGAGCGCAAAGGTTGCCATGATCGATCGTGCCGCGCTGGAGCAAGTTGCGCCGAAACAGATCGAAGGCATGGCGTCGCCGTCTGGGGTATCGCTGGTGTTGCATCTCTTCAATGGTGAAACCTACACCGTCAGCCGCATCATCGAGTACTACGACACCTACATCGTTGTGGCGGTCTATCCGGCGCAAGCTCTTTCTCCTGATACCATCAAAGACGTTATACCGAGCGACGACAAAGGCAGATTAATCTTGGACCGCCTTGTTCTGCCATACCACGCTATTTCGTACCTTACGATCACAGCGCGCGAACCTCAGAAGCAGTTCACCTTGGGTTTCCGTGGCTAAGGAAGCTCTGCACAAGTTCCCGCGAATCGTGTCTGAGGAGGAACTGCCTCGGTGCGATAAGCGGGAGGAAGAAGATGAAGCAGCTGACGTTTGCCTCGGCGGCCTGGAGGGCGAAGGGAAAGACGACGCGCCGCAGGCGCTTGCCTTCCGAGATGGACGCGGCGGGTGCCCTGGGCAAGACTTGTGGCGCTCATTGAGCCGCACTATCCGAAGCAGGGAGGCGGCCGCCCGCCCATGCCCCTTGAGAGGATGCTTCGCATCTACTTCCTGCAGCGGTGGTTCAACCTCTAGGATCGCAAGGCCTGGGACGCGCTCTATGACATCGAGCCGATGCGCCGCGCCTCCGGAATCGAGCTGGCCGAGGACACGGTACCCGATGAGACGACGATTCTTCGCTTTCGGCATCTGCTTGAGGAAAAGCGCCTTGCGCAGGCGCTCTTTGCCGAGGTGCGCGCGCTGCTTGAGGAGCGCGGGCTGCTGGTGAAGTCGGGCACCATTGTCGATGCCACGATCATTGCCGCGCCCAGCTCGACCAAAAACCAGAAGAAGGAACGCGACCCCGAGATGCACCAAACCCGCAAGGGCAAGAACTGGTACTTCGGCATGAAGCTGCACATCGGCACCGACCCCCGGGGCCTTGTGCACAGCGTCGTCTCGGGGCCTGCCCATGAAGCCGACATCGGCCGCCTGCCCGAGCTGTTGCACGGAGCCGAGCGCGAGATCCTGGGCGATAGCGCCTACTGGAGCAAGGCGAAGCAGCAACACTACGAGCAGGCCGGCATCCGCTACCGGGTCAACCGCCGCGCGCCCCCGGGCCGGCCCTTGAGCGAGCGGCAGCGGCGGCTCAACCGAAGCCTGTCGCGCGCTCGCGCCTGGGGCGAGTTTGCCTTCCACGTGGTCAAGCGCCTCTGGGGCTTTGCCAAGACCCGCTACCGGGGCCTGTACAAGAACACGGTGCGGGCCGTCAGCATGTTCGCCCTGGCAAACCTCTACCGGGTCCGGGCGCAATTGTTGCCACCAAGGGCGCAGTGCGTCCTGTAAGAGCAAAAACCCAGAATCCAGGCACCGAAACGGTGTCAACACGGCTGCCAAACCCCGCCTTCGCCT
>JAOAFL010000101.1 GCA_026416295.1 Burkholderiales bacterium
GCCGCAGCCCGACTCGCCGACGACGCCGAGCGTCTCGCCGCGGCCGATGGAAAGGTCCACGCCGTCCACCGCCTGCACGATGCCCTCGTCGGCGTCGAACCACGTCTTGAGCCCGCGGATTTCGAGCAGCGGTTCGGCCACGGCTAGACGACCTTGCGCGGGTCGAGCGCGTCGCGCAGGCCGTCGCCCATGTAGCTGATCGCGAGCACCGTGAGGAAGATCGCCCCGCCCGGGATGAGCGCCCAGTGGGGGGCGACATCGAGGTAGTCCTTGGCGTCGAAGAGGAGCCGTCCCCAGCTCGGGACATCGGGCGGAAAACCGAGGCCGAGGAAGGAGAGCGTCGATTCGAACACGATCGCCGCGGCGACGTCGATCGTCGCGGCGACGATCACCGGCCCCATCGCGTTCGGCAGGATGTGGCGCACGACCTGGCGCGAGGTCGAGGCCCCGAGCGCGCGTGCGGCCTCGACGAACTCCTTTTCGCGCAGCGACAGGAACTGCGCGCGCACGAGGCGCGCCGCAGGCATCCAGCGAAACGCTCCGATCACCGCGACGATCAGCACGAAGATGCCCAGTTCCGGCCCGATCCAGTTCTTGAGCGCGTCGCGAAAGAGAAAGATCACGAGGAGCAGGAGCGGCAGCTGCGGCAGCGACAGGAAGAGGTCGGTCACCCACATGAGCGCCGCGTCCACCCAGCCGCGCGAGATGCCGGCCACGGCGCCGATCAGGACGCCCACCAGGATCGCGATCACCATCGAGGCGAAGCCCACGGCGAGCGAAATCCGCCCGCCGTAGAGCATGCGCGCAAGGAGGTCCTGCCCGAGGTCGTCGGTGCCGAGCGGATGCGCGAGCGAGGGGCCCTGCAGCTTCGCCGCGAAATCGATCTCGTTGATCGGCACCTTCCACACCCAGGGGCCGACGATCACCGCGAGCGTCATCAGCACGAGCAGCACCGCGCCGGCGAGCGCAAGGCGGTGCCGCCGGAAGCGCCGCCAGGCCTCGGCCCACGGCGAGCGGCTCGCGGCGCGCGAGGGCGCGCCCGGCTCAGCGGTAGCTGATGCGGGGATCGAGCCAGGCATAGAGGATGTCGGCAAGGAGGTTGGACAGGATGACGAGCACCGAGAACACGAAGGTCACCGCCATCACCACCGGGGTGTCGTTCGCGAGGATCGCCGAGATGAGCAGCGACCCGATCCCCGGCACGCGGAAGATCTGCTCGGTGACGATCGCGCCGCCGAACACCGCCGGCATCTGCAGCGCGACCAGCGTCACCACCGGGATGAGCGCGTTGCGCACCACGTGCTTGAGGACGACGATCCGCTCGGGCAGGCCCTTCGCGCGCGCGGTGGTGACGTAGTCGAGGCGGATGACGTCGAGGACCGAGGAGCGCACGTAGCGCGTCCACGCCGCCCCCTGGAAGAGCCCGAGCACCGCCACCGGCATGATCGTCTGGCGCACGTGCTCCCACCAGAAGCGCCAGCCGGTCGCGCTGATGTCGGCGCGATAGACGAACGGCAGCCAGTCGAGGTGGATGCTGAAGACGAGGATGAAGAGGATCCCGGTGAAGAAGGTCGGCAGCGCGAAACCGACCATCGCGAAAGTGCTCGCGATCTGGTCGAAGATCGAGTACGGCCGCGTCGCGGCGTAGATGCCGACCGGAAGCGCGATCAGGAGCGCGAGGACCTGCGAGGCGCCGATCACGACGATCGTCGTCGGCAGCCGCTGCAGGATCAGGTCCTCGACGTCCATGCGCGAGACGAACGAGTAGCCCCAGTCGCCCTGCAGCATCGCCGCGAGCCAGCGCAGGTACCGCACCGCGACCGGATCGTCGAGCCCGAACTGCGCGCGCAGGTTCGCGCGCACTTCGGGCGGGATCGCCGGATTGGTCGCCAGTTCCTCGAAGGGATCGCCCGGCGCCGCCGCGAGCACCGCGAACAGCACCACGCTGATGCCGAGGACCGCCGGAACGACGAGCAGCAGCCGCCGGAGGAGGTACCGGCTCACGCGCGCCGCGCCTTGCGCCGGGTCAGGCCTCTCGGTACCAGTCTCTCAGGTTCCAGAAGTCGTTGTCCCAGCCCGAGAGCGGCGCGCGCAGCCGGTGCGCGATCGCCGAGACCCGCGGCCGGTACGCGATCGGCACCACCACGTGGTTCTCGATCACCAGATCGTTCATGCGGATGAACATCGCCGCGCGCTTCACCGGGTCGAGCTCCGCCTCGGAAGCGCGATAGACGCGGTCGTACTCGTCGCTGCGCCAGCGGGTGATGTTGCGGCCCTGCCACTTGTTTTCGCGCTGCGCCACCTCCCAGGAGCAGAACTGGTTCATGAAGCGCTCGGGGTCGGGCTGCGGCATCGTGGTCGTGTACATCTGCAGGTCGGTGTAGAACTTGGTGTACGTGTCCGGGTTCGCGAGGTCGGATGAGAAATACACCGACGCGGTGACCGCCTTCACCTCGATGTCGATGCCGGCGCGCTGGCAGGCCTGCTTGACGATCGCCTGCGTCTTCTGCCGCGGCTGGTTGATCGAGGTCTGGAAGACGAACTTGAGGCGCCGCCCGTCCTTTGCGCGCACGCCGTCGGCGCCGCGCCGCCAGCCGGCCGCCTCGAGCACCTGGTTCGCTTTTTCGATGTTGAACTCCCAGCGGGTGTTGCGCGACCGGAACCGCTCCGGGTTGTTGAGGAAGTTGGCGGTCGCGAGCCCGGTGCGCCCGTAGATGTGCTCCTCGATCGCCTTGCGGTCCACGAGCAGCGCGATCGCCTGGCGCACCGCGGGATCGGTGAGGATCGGGTGCGGCGCCTTGAGGCTCGAGCGCTCGCCGTCCACCTCCTTCCAGGGGTCGGTGAAGTTGAACTGCATGTGCTCGATGTTCGCGCCGTGCGTGATCTCGGCGCGGCCCTTGCCGCCCTCCTCCAGGCGCTTGAGGATCTCGTCCTCGACCTGCATGTTCCAGGCGTAGTCGTACTCGCCGGTCTGAAGCACCGCGCGCGCCGCCGACACCGCATCGCCGCCGCCCTTCATCTCGAGCGTATCGAAGTGCGGCCGGTTCGCGAGGTGGTAGTTCGGATTGAGCTGCGCGCGCACGATGTCGCCGGGCTTGAAGTCCACGAACCGGTACGGCCCGGTGCCGACCGGCCGCAGGTTCGCCGGGGCCTCGCGGGATTTCGCGCCGCGGAAGTTCTCGAACAGGTGCTTCGGGATGATCATCCCCTGGGTGCCGACGAAGGGATCCGCCCAGTACGGCGTCGGCTTCTGGAAGCGTACGCGCACGGTGTGGCTGTCCAGCTTTTCCACGCGCACGTCCTTGTAGGATCCGGACGTGGTGGCGGCGGTCGCCGGGTCGGACGCGAACTCCCAGTTGAACACGACGTCGTCGGCGGTGAACGGCCGCCCGTCGTGCCATTGCACGTCGCGCTTCAGACGCCAGACGACCCAGGTGCCGTCGCGCGCGAGCCCGCCGTTCTCCAGACTCGGCACCTCGGCCGCGAGCATCGGAACGAGGTTGCCGTTCGGGTCCCAGCCGGCGAGCGGCTCGTAGAAGATCCGGCAGGCCTCCTGGTCCTTGGTGCCGACCGCGAAATGCGGGTTGAGCAGCGTCGGCGCCTGCCACCACAGCGCCTTGAGCGCGCCGCCGCCGCCGCGGCGCGTCGGCTTGTACGTCGACGTCGCCTGAGCCATCGCGACGCCCGAGAGCGCGAGCAGCTGGGTCGCCATCGGCGCGGTAAATCCCAGCCCCGCAAGGATCTGGATGAAGCGCCGGCGCGGGAGTCGTCCTTCCCGCACCGCGGAAAGCAGTGCGCGCAGATCGCGGTCGTCCATCGGAAGCCCTCCTCCTGAAAAGCCCCTTGATGACGGAATGCATATTATCTGCAAATTGCCGCCCTTCGAAGCCCGCAGCCGCGCGCACCCGCGCTCGGGATCGCTGGCGCGGGGCATGGCGGCGCTCGAGGAGATGCACACATGCCGCACAGGCGACACGTCGTCGAACTCCCTGCGATGAGCCCCGGCGGCGGCCGTCGGCTCGTGATCCATCGTTTCGGGCCGGCCGGCGGTCGGCCGAAGGTCTACCTGCAGGCGGCGATCCACGCGAACGAACTGCCCGGGACGATGGCGCTGCACCACCTGATGCCGATGCTCGCCGCGGCCGATCGGCTCGGGCGGATCCGCGGCGAGATCGTGGTCGCGCCCGCGGTCAACCCGATCGGCCTTTCGCAACTTGTCGGCAACAACCACCTCGGCCGCTACGACCTGCTCGGGCGCGACAACTTCAACCGCAACTGGCTCGACCTTTCGCACGCGGTGGCCGAACGAGTCCGCGGCAGGCTCGGCGCCGACGCCGCGAGAAACGTCGCCCGCATCCGCCGCGCGGCGCGCGAAGCGCTGGAAGCGATGCGGCCGGCGAGCGAGCTGCAGGCGTTGCGCGTCGAGGTGATGAAGCGGTCGGTGGACGCCGACATCGTGCTCGACCTGCACTGCGACCTCGAGGCGGTGCTGCACCTGTTCATCTCGCGCCGCGACTGGCCGGGGCGCGCCGAGGCGCTCGCCGCCGACCTCGGCGCCGAGGCGACGCTCTATAACGACCCCTACCCGGAGGCGCTCACGTTCTCGGGCGTGCACAGCGCGCTCTGGGCGCGGCTCGCGGCGCGGTTTCCGGACGCGGCGATCCCGCAGGCGTGCTTTTCGGCGACCGTCGAATACCGCGGCCAGCACCAGGTGAACCACCGGCTGGGCGCGGCCGACGCGCGCAACCTCTACCGCTTCCTCGTGCGCCAGGGCGCGATCGCCGGTCGCGCGGGCCCGTTGGCACGCCCGAAGGCCGACGCCACCCCGATCGAGGGCATGGACGTCGGCTACGCCCCGCGCACCGGGTTCGTCGTGTATCTGTTGCCTGCGGGTGCGCGGGTGCGAACCGGCCAGCCGGTGTGCGAAATCATCGACCCGTGGGATGCGCGCGGGCCGCGCGCGCGTCTTGCGGTCCGCGCGCGCACCGACGGCGTGCTCTTCAGCCGCAAGCCCGACGGCCGGCTCGCGTGGCCGGGCGCGGTGCTTTTCCGTATCGCGGGCGCGCGGCCGCTGGCCCACCGCAAGGGCTTGAGCGGGCTGGACGACTGAGCGGCGCGAGCCGGTCTTCGGCTCTCTGCGCGTTCGCGCGCGGCGAGCGCCGCCGGGCTCAAGGCGCAGCCAGTTCCGGCCGGTTGCGGAAGTGTTCCAGCGCCTCAGGGTTGGCGAGCGCCTCGACGTTCTTCACCGGCCGGCCGTGCACCACGTCGCGCACCGCCAGTTCGACGATTTTTCCGCTGCGCGTGCGCGGGATGTCGGGCACTTCCAGAATCTTCGCCGGCACGTGCCGCGGCGTGGTGTTTTCGCGGATCCGGTTCTTGATTCTGGCGACGAGCGCCTCATCGAGCCGCGCCCCGTCCTTGAGCTTCACGAACAGCACCACGCGCACGTCGCCCTGCCACTCCTGACCGATGACGATCGATTCCACCACTTCGTCGATCGTCTCCACCTGGCGGTAGATCTCGGCGGTGCCGATGCGAACGCCGCCGGGGTTGAGCACCGCATCCGACCGGCCGTAGATGACGAAGCCGCCGCGCGGGGTCTCCTCGCACCAGTCGCCGTGACGCCAGACGTTCGGATACATCTCGAAGTAGGCGGCGCGGTACTTCTTTCCGTCCGGGTCGTTCCAGAAGCCGACCGGCATCGAGGGAAAAGGCTTCGTGCAGACGAGCTCGCCCTTGCGCCCGACCACGCGCCTGCCCTGTTCGTCGAAGACCTCGACCGCCATGCCGAGGCCCTTCGCCTGGATCTCGCCGCGCCAGACCGGCGCGATCGGGTTGCCGAGCACGAAGCAGGAGACGATGTCGGTGCCGCCGGAGATCGAGGAAAGGCACAGGTCCGCTTTCACGTTCGCGTACACGTAGTCGAAGCCTTCGGGAAGGAGCGGCGAGCCGGTCGACAGCAGCGCGCGCAGGCGCTCCAGCCGGTGCGTCTCGCGCGGCTTGAGGCCGAGCTTCGCGATCGCGTCGATGAACTTCGCCGACGTGCCGAAGTGGGTCATGCCTTCGGCGTCGGCGAGGTCGAAGAGGATCCGCCCGCGGCCGACGAACGGCGAGCCGTCGTAGAGGAGCAGCGTCGCCTCGGAGGCGAGCGCCGAGACGAGCCAGTTCCACATCATCCAGCCGAGCGTCGTGAAGTAGAAAACGCGGTCGCCCGGACGGATGTCGCTGTGCAGGCGATGTTCCTTCAGATGCTGAAGGAGCGTGCCGCCGTGGCCGTGCACGATGCACTTGGGCACCCCGGTCGTGCCCGACGAATAGAGGATATAGAGCGGATGGTCGAACGCGACGCGCTCGAAGGCGATCTCGCCGGCGCCGTGCGGGGCGACGAACTCTTCCAGCGTCTCGCCGAGCCTGCCGCCGCCGAGGTAGGGAATCGTCACGCACCGGCGCACCGAGGGCAACCGCGCGAGCACCTCGCGCGTCTTCCCGAGGCAGTCGAATTCCTTTCCGCCGTAGAGGTAGCCGTCGGTCGCGAAGAGCACCTTCGGCTCGATCTGGCCGAAGCGGTCGAGCACCCCCTGCACGCCGAAGTCGGGCGAGCAGGACGACCAGATCGCGCCGAGGCTCGCGGTGGCGAGCGCCGCGGCGACCGCCTCCGGCAGGTTCGGAGAATAGGCCGCGACCCGGTCGCCCTTTTCCACCCCGGCTGCGCGCAGCGCCTGCGCAAGGCGCGAGACGAGCGCGTAGAGTTCGCGGCGCGACATGCGCCGCCGGACGCGGTCCTCGCCCCAGAACACGATCGCGTCGGCGTCGTCGCGCGCGCGCAGCAGGTTCTCGGCGAAGTTCAGCCGCGCCTCGGGAAACCACCTCGCGCCGGGCATGCGCTCGCCGTCGGCGAGGATGCGCGCGCCCTTCTCGCCCACGACCCCGCAGTAATCCCACACGAGGCTCCAGAACGCGGCGCGCTCTTCGATCGACCAGCGGTGCAGCGACGCGTAGTCGGCGAAGCCCGCGCGGCGCATGAAGTCCGCCATCGCCGTCTGCGCCGCCCGCTCGGGCGAGGGTGTCCAGAGCGGTCGCTCGCTCACGCGTCGACGCCCGCGCGCTCGAGCCGCGCGCGGATCGCATCCGGGATCCGGCACGACTTCTGCGTCTTCATGTCCACGAACACCACCGTCGCCGCGCCGTCGGCGTAGAGCTGCGGGTCGCCTTCGAGCCGCATCTCGTACCAGGTGGGCACGCTCGAGCCGCCCGGCGCGCCGACGAAGAGCCGCACTTCCACCGTTCCCGGATAGGCGAGCGCGCGCCGGTAGTTGCACGAGGCGTTCGCGATCACGATCCCGGTCGAGCGCCAGGCGTCTTCCTCCGGCACGAGCCTGTCGAACCAGCCGATGCGCGCCTGCTCCATGTAGCGGAAATAGACCGTGTTGTTGACGTGGCCCATCGCGTCCATGTCGCCCCAGCGGATCGGAATGCGCTCGACGTGCGCGAGCCTGCGAAGGTCGCTCATCGTGTCTGCGGTGTTGCCGGTGATAACGCGCCGTGGCATGATGTTATCATGATTCGCACGCAGATCAGCCTGAGCGAAGCCGAATACGCGGCGGCGAAGCGCGAGGCCCGGCGCCTCGGCATCTCGCTCGCGGAGCTGCTGCGCCGATCGCTGCGCGGCGTGGTGCCGGCCGATGCCTCCAAACCGTGGATGCGCTACGCCGGGATGGTCGCCTCCGGCGATCGGCGCGCGAGCCGTCGCATCGACGAGGTGGTCTATGGCCGCAAGGGCTGAGGCCTACGTGGACACCTCAGCGCTCATCGCCTTCGCCGACCGGTCCGACAGCCATCATCCGCTCTTCCGGCAGCTTTTCGCCGATCCGCCGCGCCTGGTGACGAGCGCGCTCGTGGTCGCCGAGGGCCATGGCTGGTTCCTGCGCCGTTACGATACCCTGCGCGCGCTGCAATTCCTCGCCATGATCGAGGACATGACACCGCTCAAGGTGCTTGCCGTCGGGCGCGCCGAGCTTGACGCCGCGACCGCGCTTCTGCGGCGCTACTCCGACCGGGAACTGACGCTCACCGACGCGGTCGGCCTGCACCTGATGCGCGCGCGCAGGATCCGCCACTGCTGGTCCACGGACCGGCACCTGGCGCTCGCCGGCGCCACGCTCGCCATCGACGCGAACTGAGGACGGCATGCAGCGCGAATCCATGGCGTACGACCTCGTCGTGGTCGGCGGCGGACCGGCGGGGCTCGCGGCCGCGATCCGCGCAAAGCAGCTCGCGCCGGAGCTTTCGGTGTGCGTGCTGGAGAAAGGCTCGGAGATCGGCGCGCACATCCTCTCGGGCGCGGTGATGGACCCGCGAGCGCTCGCCGAACTCTTTCCCGACTGGAAGGAAAAGGGCGCGCCGCTTGAGGTTCCGGTCACCGAGGACCGGTTCCTCTTTCTCACCGAGTCGCGCGCGTGGCGCACGCCGGACTGGTTGCTGCCCGCGTGCTTTCGCAACCACGGCAACTACGTCGTCAGCCTCGGCAACGTCGTGCGCTGGCTGGGGCGCCAGGCCGAGCGCCTCGGCGTCGAGGTTTTCGCCGGATTCGCCGCCGCCGACGTGCTCTACGACGAGCGCGGCGCGGTGATGGGGGTCGCCACCGGCGACGTCGGGATCAACCGCAAGGGCGAGAAGACCGACGCCTACCAGCCGGGCATGGAGCTTCACGCGAAATACACGTTCTTTGCCGAAGGCTGCCGCGGCCACCTCGGGCGGCAGCTCGAAGCGAGGTTCGACCTGCGCCGCGGTGCCGATCCGCAGGTCTACGGCATCGGGCTGAAGGAGCTGTGGGAGCTCGCCCCCGAAAAGCACCGCCCGGGACTCGTGATGCATACCGCCGGCTGGCCGCTCGATCGCGCGACCTACGGCGGCTCGTTTCTCTATCACCTGAACGACCGGCTCGCCGCGGTCGGCTTCGTCGTGGGGCTCGGCTACCGCAACCCCTACCTCAGCCCCTACGAGGAGTTCCAGCGCTGGAAGACGCATCCGGCGATCCGCGCTTTCCTCGAAGGCGGCCGGAGGATCGGCTACGGCGCGCGCGCGATCGCCGCAGGGGGGCTGCAGTCGCTTCCGAAAACGGTCTTTCCCGGCGGCTGCCTGATCGGCGACGACGCGGGCTTCCTCAACGCCGCGCGCATCAAGGGCAGCCACTGCGCGATCAAGAGCGGGATGCTCGCAGCCGAAGCCGCGGTCGAAGCGATCGCCGCCGGCCGCGCGCGCGACGAGCTTGTCGCCTATCCCGAGGCGTTCCGGAAAAGCTGGCTCTTCGACGAGCTTTACCGCGCGCGCAACTTCAAACCGTGGCTCTCGAAGGGCCTCTATCTCGGAACGCTGATGTTCGGCATCGACCAGATCGTCTTCGGCGGCAAGGCGCCTTGGACGCTTCGCCACCGGCACGCCGACCACGAGACGCTCGCGAAAAAGACCGAAGCGCAGCCGATCGTCTATCCGAAGCCCGACGGCGTGCTTACCTTCGACCGGCTGACGAACCTTTCCTTTTCCGGCGTCAGCCACAACGAGGACCAGCCGGTGCACTTGACGCTGAAGGACGCCTCGGTGCCGATCCGGGTCAACCTCGAGCTCTACGACGCGCCCGAGACCCGGTATTGCCCGGCGGGCGTCTACGAGATCGTGCGCGCCGACGGCGGCGAGCCGCGCCTCCAGATCAACGCGCCGAACTGCGTGCACTGCAAGACCTGCGACATCAAGGACCCGACGCAGAACATCGTCTGGGTCGCGCCCGAAGGCGGCGGCGGCCCGAACTACGCTAACATGTGAACCGCACGGAGGCCGCGATGCAGGAGACCGCGAAGCGCTACGCGACGTTCCGCGAGTTCTATGCCTTCTACCTTTCCGAGCACTCGAACCGCACCTGCCGCCGGCTGCACTTCGTCGGAACGACGCTCGGGCTGGGGTTCGCACTGCACGCTTTCTCGACCCTCGATTTCCGGTGGCTGCTCGCCGGCCTCGTCGCCGGCTACGCGCTCGCCTGGATCGGCCACTTCTTCTTCGAGAAGAACCGCCCCGCGACCTTCACCTATCCCCTCTACAGCTTCCTCGGCGATTGGGTGATGTGGAAGGACATGCTGACCGGGCGGATCCGCTTCTAGCGTTTCATACTGTCGAAAGGCGCGCTGCGCGGCTGCGCGATCCGCGATACTAGGCGCCGGCGCGCCGCCGCGCGCGCCGCGAAAAGGAGGAGCCGACCGTGAACATCGCCATCGCAGCCTTCTGCGCCCTGCTCGCGGGCGTCGCAGGCCCGGCGCTCGCGCAGACGCCGAAGTACACGCTCAAGTTCAACCATGTGCTCGGGCCGAAGGAGCCGTACCACGAGGGGTTCCTCGCCTGGGCGAAAGCGGTCGAAGGGCGCACGCAGGGCGCGCTCAAGATCGACGTCTTTCACAGCGCCCAGCTCGGAAAAGAAGAGGACATCCTCGAGCAGATCCGCGCCGGCGCGAACATCGGCCAGAACACCGACTCGGCGCGCATGGGCAACTACGTGCCCGGGATTGCGGTGATGAACGGGCCCTACTTTGCCGAGACGCTGGAGGAGGTCGCGCGGCTGCGCAAGGCGCCGACGGTGATGAAATGGACCGACGAGCTCGCGGCGAAATTCGGGTTCAAGGTACTCTCGTTCAACTGGGTGCAGGGCTACCGCCACTTCTTCACCAACAAGCCGGTGCGCCGGCCGGAGGACCTGCGCGGGCTTCGCATCCGCACCCCGCCCGCGCCGATCTGGCAGGAATCGATCCGCGCACTCGGCGCGACGCCGGTCGCGATGGCCTTCGGCGAGATGTATCCCGGGCTGCAGCAGAAGGCGATCGACGGCGTCGAGCTGGTGTACAACAACATTCCGGGCGGGCGGTTCTACGAAGTGCTCAAGTTCGCCAACGAATCGCGTCACATCATGCTCATCAACTTCCAGGTGGTGAGCGCGAAATGGTTCGATTCGCTGCCGCGCGAGATCCAGCAGGTGCTGGTCGAGGAGTGCGACAAGGCGGGCGAGGCCACCTCGCGCCGGATCTTCGAGCTGGAAGCGCAGGTCGAGCAGGAGCTGCGCAAGCGCGGCATGACGATCGTCAAGGACGTGGACCTCGCCGCGTTCCGCCGGGCGGGTGAAAAGGCCTACGAGGCGCTGAAGATCCAGGACGCGAAGAACCAGGTCCATCGCGAGATCGGCAAGCTGAACTAGTGCCGGCGTGAAGCGTCTGTACGAGCGGCTGGGGGCGGCCGAGGCCGCCATCGCCGCGACCCTGCTCGTGCTGATGACCGCCCTCATCTTCCTGGGCGGCGTGCTGCGCATGGCGGGCCACCCGATCAACTGGAGCCTCGACTTCGCGACCGCGTTCTTCGCGTGGGCGTGTTTCCTGTGCGCCGACGTCGCGTGGCGCCGCGACAGCCTGATGGCGGTCGAGGTCTTGACGCGCCGCCTTCCGCCCGCGGCGCAGCGGGCGCTGCGGCTCGCGAACTATTTCCTGATCGCAGCCTTTCTCGTCTATCTCGTCGTGATGGGCGCGTGGCTCGCCTGGACGAGCCGCGCGCGCAGCTTCCAAGGCATCCCGGAAATCAGCTATTCGTGGGTCACCGCGAGCGCGGTGGCGGGCGGCGCGCTGCTTCTGGTGACCACCGTGCTCAAGATCCGCGACGAGCTGCGCGGCCGCGGCAGGCCGACCGCGGCCGACGACCTGCTCTGATGCTCCTTGTCCTGATCGCGTTCACGGTGCTGCTGCTCGCCGGCATGCCGGTCGCGTTCGCGCTCGCGATCTCCGGCTGCGTGTTCTTCCTGCAGCATCCGGAGCTGCCCTCGACCATCCCGATCCAGCTCGCGATCTCCGAGACGCAGAACTTCGCGCTGCTCGCGGTGCCGCTGTTCATCCTCGCCGGCAACCTGATGAACAACGCCGGAATCACCCGCCGCTTGCTCGATCTGGCCGCGGTACTCGCCGGCCGCCTGAAGGGCGGCCTTGCGCAGGTCTCGATCGCGCTCGCGACCCTGATGGGGGGCGTCTCGGGTTCGGCGATCGCCGACGCGGCGATGCAGAGCCGGATGCTCGGCCGCGAGATGCTGCGGCGCGGTTTCTCCCCCGGCTACGCGGCCGGGGTGCTTTCCTACGGCTCGCTGATGACGCCGATCGTGCCGCCGGGCATCGGCTTCATCCTCTACGGCACGGTCGGTCAGGTCTCGATCGGGCGACTGTTCGCCGCCGGCCTCGTCCCCGCCCTTCTTCTGTGGGCCGCCCTCGCGCTCACCATTTCGCTGACCGCGCGCCGGCGCGGCTACGCGCCGGAGCGCGCGACGCCTCCGAGCGCCGCCGAAATCGGCCGCGCGCTCTGGGGCGGCGCCTGGGCGCTCCTCTTTCCGGTGCTTCTGCTCGTCGGGCTGCGCTTCGGCGTCTTCACTCCTTCGGAGATCGGCGCGTTCGCGGTGGTGTACGCGCTCGGGGTGGGTTTTTTCGCCTACCGGGTGCTGCGCCGCGCGACGCTCAAGGAGGCGCTCGAAGGCAGCCTGGTCGATGTCGGCGCGGTGATGTGGCTGCTTGCGCTCGCTGCGGTGTTCGGCTACGGCATCGTGTTCGAGCGCGTGCCGGAAGCGATCGCCCAGTGGGTGGTGGGCGTCACCGACAGCGCGCACGTCGTGCTGATCCTGATCGTGCTCGTCGTGCTGCTCGCGGGCACGTTCATGGAGGGCGGGCCGCTCATCATCATGCTGACGCCGATCTTTCTGCCGATCGTCACGCAGTACGGCATCGATCCGGTGCATTTCGGGCTGGTGTTCGTCATCGCCTGCACCATCGGCAACTTCACCCCGCCGGTCGGCGCAGCGATGTTCGCCGTGCTGCAGATCCTCCGATGCCCGGTGGGGGACTATACCCGCGAATCGATGCCGTTCCTGATCGCGGTCTCGGCGGTGACGCTGTTCCTCGTGTTCGTGCCCGAGGTCGTGCTCTTCGTGCCGAACCTCCTCTTCGGCGCGCCGTAGCCGTGCGCGTCGCGCTGGTCGGCCTCGGCATGGCGGTCGGCCCGCACGCGCGCAGCCTGCTCGAGCTTCGCGACCGCGCCGAGGTCGCCTGGGCCTTCAGCCCGAGCGAGCCGCGCCGCGCAGCGTTCGCCGCGCGTTTTCCGTTTCCCACGTGCGACCGGCTGGAGACGATCCTCGAGGACGCCTCGGTCGGCGCGGTCGCGGTGCTCACGCCGCCCGCGACGCACCTCGAAATCGTGCGCCGCTGCGCGCACGCCGGAAAACACGTGCTGCTCGAGAAGCCGCTCGAAGCGAGCACCGCGCGCGCCGAGGAACTCGTCGAGACGTGCCGGCGGGCGGGCATCGTCCTCGGCGTCGTGCTGCAGAACCGCCACAAGCCGGCGGCGCGGCGCCTGGTCGAGGCGCTCGCGCAAGGGGCGCTCGGGAAGCTCGCCGCCGCGAGCGCCTTCGTCGAGCTTTGGCGGCCGCAGGCCTACTACGACGAGCCGGGGCGCGGCACGCGCGCGCGCGACGGCGGCGGCGTGCTGCTCACGCAGGCGATCCACACGCTCGACGTGCTGCTCGCGCTCGCGGGCGAGCCCGAATCGGTGCGCAGCTTCTGGACGACCTCGCCGGTGCACCGCATGGAGACCGAGGACCTCGTCTGCGCGGCGCTCCGCTGGCGAAGCGGCGCGCTCGGCGTGGTCTACGCGACCACCGCCGCGTACCCGGGCACCCCCGAGCGCATCGAGCTCATCGCCGAGCGAGCCGCCGCTACCCTGGTCGGCACGCGCGCGGTCATCCGCTGGCACGACGGACGCACCGAGACCGCCGGCGTCGAGGGCCGCGCGGGCGGCGCCGGCGCCGATCCGATGGACTTTCCGCACGACTATCACCGCTTGGTATGGGAGGACTTCCTCGCGGCAGTCGAGACCGGACGCGAGCCGCTCGTGAGCGGCCGGGAAGCGCTGCGCGTGCACCGCTTCATCGACGCGCTGCTCGCGGCCTGAGGCCGCGCCGCGCTACGCGCGCCAGCCGAGCCGCTCGGAGAGCCGGCGCGCGAGTTCGGCGAGCGGCAGCCGCAGCTCGCGCAGCCGCTGCAGCGTCACCCGGCTCTTCGGCCCGAGCGTGCAGAGCGATCCGACCACCTGGTTCGCGTGCCCGAAGACCGGCATCGCGATGCAGCGGATGCCGGCGATGTGTTCCTCGTCGTCCACCGCGTAGCCGGCCGCGCGCACTCGGCGCAGCTCGGCCTCGAAGGCAGCGCGCGAGCCGATCGTCTTCAGCGTGTAGCGCTCGTAGCGCAGGCGCGAAAGAAGCGCCGCAAGCTCCGGCGCCGGCAACCAGGGCAGGATCGCCTTTGCGACCGCGGTGCAATGCAGCGGCCGCTGCGCCCCCACGTCCTGCACCACCCGCACCGGCCCGTCGTGCTCGCGTTTGGCGACCACGGTCACCACGCCGTCGCGATAGACCGCGAAGCTCGAACCCTCGCCGCCGCGGCGCGTCAGCTCGGCGAGAAACGGCTCGGCGATCTCGGCCAGTTGCGCCTCGGTCCAGGTCCTTCCGGTGAGCAGGAAGGGCTTTGCGGCGAGCTCGTAGCCGCGGGTTTCCGGGTTCTGGCGCAGGTAGCCGAGGGCGACCAGCGTCTGCAGCAGATGGTGCGCCGTGCTGCGGTGCAAACCGGTGCGGCGCGCCGCCTCCGCCAGGCTCGTCGAGCCGCCGTTCAACGCCACCACCTCGACCAGGCGCAGCCCGCGCTCGAGCGAGCGGTGCGTGCTCGCGCGCGCGACGCCCGGACCGGACGCCTCGTGTTTCATAAGCTGAGAATCCTTTGCGGCCTTCGTTTCAGAAAGCAGAATAGCGGGAAATCGCAAAGGAGGGAACCATGATCCGGATTCTGGCGTTCGGCGTCGCGGCGGCGATCGCGGCTTCGGCGTTCGCGCAGCAGACGCCGAAGCTGCGCATCAACATGGCGAGCACGTTCCCGGGCAGCATGGCGCTGATCGGCGACGGCGCGAAAAACAAACTGCCCGCGAAGATCGCGCGCGCCTCGGGCGGCGAGATCGAGCTGCGCTTTCACGAACCGGGCGCGCTCGTGCCGGCGGCGCAGGTACTCGACGCGGTCTCGCAGGGCTCGGTGGACGCCGGCTGGGCGGGCGCCGGCTGGTACGCGGGCAAGGACAGCGCGTTCAACCTGTTTTCGACCGTGCCCTTCGGGCCGGGCATCGGCGAGTACATGGCCTGGATGTTCTACGGCGACGGGCTCAAGCTCGCGCGCGAAATGTTCGCGAAATACAACCTGCACAACATCCCCTGCGCGATCATCCCGCCCGAGGCCTCCGGCTGGTTCCGGCGCGAGATCAAGTCGCTCGCCGATCTCAAGGGCCTCAAGATGCGCTTTTTCGGCCTGGGCGCGAGGGTGATGGAAAAGCTCGGCGTCGCCACCCAGCAGATCCCGCCCGGGGAGATCTTCCAGGCGCTGCAGCTCGGCACCATCGACGCGACCGAGTTCTCGCTGCCGGCGCTCGATCAGCGGCTCGGTTTCTACCAGGTCGCCAAGTTCTACTACTTCCCCGGCTGGCACCAGCAGGCGACCTTCTTCGACGTCTATTTCAACAAGGCGAAGTGGGACGCGATGCCCGAGCGCTACCGCGCGATCATCGAACTCGCCTGCGGCGACCTGATGCGCGAGGCGATCGCCGAGGGCGAGGGCGCCCAGTGGAAGGCGATGAAGGAGATGCAGGAAAAAGGGGGCGTGCAGATCCGGATGTGGCCGCGCGAGATCCTCGCCGCCTACGAGAAGGCCTGGAACGAGGTCGTCGCGGAGGAGTCGGCGAAAAACCCGAACTTCAAGCGCGTGTGGGACAACTACGCGCAGTTCCGCCGCGACTACGCCATCTGGCGCGAGCACGGCTACCTCAGGTAAAAGGACCCCTCTCCGAAAGGAGGAGCGGCGCGAGCCGCTCTTTTTTTGCTCATGCGCGCACTGCTTCGACTCTGCGACGCGATCGATCGTACCCTCGGCGCCGTCGGCCGCGCCGCCGGTTGGCTCTTCGTCGTCGCGACCGCGACGATCTGCCTCGATGTCGCGACGCGCAAGTTCGGCGTGCAGCTTCCCGGCCTCGGCTCGACGCGCCTTCAGGAGCTGGAGTGGCACCTGCACGCGGCGCTCTTTTCGCTGTGGCTCGGCGCCGCGTACGTCCGGAACGCCCACGTGCGCATCGACACCCTCGTCGGGCGGCTTTCGCCGCGCACGCTCGCGCGGCTGGAGATCGCCGGCTGCGTCGTCTTCGCGCTCCCGTTCTGCCTGGTCGCGCTGCGCTACGGGGTCGAGTTCGCCTGGACCGCGTGGGTTCGAGGCGAGGCGTCGGTGTCGCCGAGCGGGCTGCCGTGGCGCTGGATTCCGAAGGCGATCCTCGCCTCGGGGCTCGCGCTGCTCGCGCTGGCGGTGGTCTCCGTCGCGCTGCGGCGGCTCGCCGAGCTGCGCGAGGCCGCGCGATGAGCGGCGCCGGCGCCGCGCTCGCCGCCGCGATGTTCGTCGCGCTCGCGCCGGCGCTCTTCAGCGGCTATCCGGTCGGGCTCGTACTCGGCGGTCTCGCGATCCTGTTCGGCGCGGCCGGCTGGGCGGCCGGCGAGTTCCAGCCGATCCAGTTCGCCAATCTTCTGCCGCGCTTTTTCGGCTCGGTCGCCGAAAACGCGATCCTCGTGGCGATCCCGATGTTCATCTTCATGGGCACGGTACTCGAAAAAAGCGGCGTCGCCGCCGAGCTGCTGCGGGCGCTTCAGGTGCTCACACGGCGGGTGCCGGGAGGGCTTGCGATGTCGGTCACCCTCATGGGCACGATCATGGCGGCGACCACCGGCATCGTCGGCGCCTCGGTCATCATGCTCACGCTGATCGCGCTTCCGGCGATGCTCGAGCGCGGCTACCGCAGGGAGCTCGCCCTCGGCACCGTCGCCTCGGCCGGCACGCTCGGCATCCTCATCCCGCCCTCGATCATGCTGGTGGTGATGGGCGACCTCCTTCAGGTATCGGTGGGAACGCTCTTTGCCGGCGCGCTTCTGCCCGGACTCGTGCTCTCGGCGCTCTACCTCGCTTACATCGGCTGCGTGAGCCTCGTGCGGCCGCAGGCCGCCCCCGCCCTGCCCGCCGACGCCGGCCCGAAGACGCGCGCCGAGTTCGCGCGCCTGCTCGCGCGCGGGTTCGTACCGCCGGTGCTCCTCATCGTGCTCGTTCTCGGCTCGATCTTCGGCGGCTGGGCCACCCCCACCGAGGCCGCGGGCGTGGGCGCGCTCGGCGCGCTCGCGATCGCACGCGCGACCGGCCGCCTCGATCGCCGGATCCTCGGCGAGGCGATCGAATCGTCCGCACTCGTCAACGCGATGGTGTTTCTCCTATTCCTCGGGGCGACGTCGTTTTCGTTCGTGTTCCGGGCGCTCGGCGGCGACGATCTGGTGCGGGAGGCGACACGCGCGCTCGGCGTGGACACCGGCTGGGAGCTGATGATCCTCGTCCAGGCGCTCGTCTTCTTTCTCGGGTTCTTCTTCGACTGGATCGAGATCAGCCTGATCGTGCTGCCGCTCTTCGCCCCGCTTCTTCAGCAGGTGGACTTCACCGCGCACCTCGGGCCCGGCGGCAACCTCGTGTTCCTCACGTGGTTCATCGTCGTGCTCGCGGTGAACCTCCAGACCTCGTTTCTCACGCCGCCCTTCGGGTTCGCGCTCTTCTGCATGCGCGGCACGATGCCGGCGGGCGTTCCGATGACCGCGCTCTACCGCGGCATCGTGCCGTTCGTGCTGCTGCAGCTCGTAGGTCTCGCGCTCACGATGGCGCTGCCGCAGCTCGTGCTGTGGCTGCCGCGCGCGACCGGGCTGATGATTCACTGACGGGCGCGCGGGCCGCCGCGGCCCGGCGGCCCCGCGCGCCCGGCCGCGACCGACTATTTCTTCAGTACCGCGCCGAGGAACTTCGTCGCCTCGGCCTTCGCCTGCCGGTCCACCTCCGGATGGTAGGCGAGCGGCAGGTTGAACTTCTTTCCCTTCTCGGTCGCTTCGGGATTGGTGAACGCGTGCACCGCCCCGGGGTAGTTGACGAAGCGGTAGTCCACCTTCGCCGCCTCCATCTCGCGCTTGAAGGCTTCGATCGCATCGGGCTTGACGAGCGGATCGTCGGCGCCATTGAGCACCAGCACCTTCGCTTTCACCTTGCCCGGAGCCGCCGGCGTCGCGGTGCCGAGGCTCGCGTGAAACGCGACCACGCCGGCAAGGTCCGCGCCTACGCGCGCCATGTTGAGCGCGACCGCCCCGCCCATGCAGTAGCCGACCGCGGCGATGCGCGCAGCGTCCACCGTCGGGTGCTTGCGCAGCTCGGCGAGCGCCGCGTTGAAGCGCGCCTGCATGCCGGCCGGGTTCCCCATCAACCCCTTCATCAGACCGCTCGCGTCGGTCGGGTTGTCCACGCTCTTTCCGTCGCCGTACATGTCGGCGACGAAGGCGGTATAGCCCTCTGCGGCCAGCCTGCGCGCCTCGTCGCGCGTGTGCTTGGTGATGCCCCACCACTCGTGCACCACGACGACGCCGGGGCGGCGTCCTTTCACCGCGTCGTCGTAGACGACGAAACCGCGCAGCGTCACATCGCCGTCGCGGTAGACGACCGGTTCTTCCTTGATCGTCGAGGCGCCGGCCGCGGCGGCCCCGAGCGCGAACAGAACTGCGCCGACGAACCTGAACATGCGTTGCATCCTCCTCCTCGATTCGACGTATGCCATTAACACCCGGCGAACGAGCCCTTTTCCTTGACCGCGGTCAACTCCGACCTCGGCTCAGGCAGCGAGGAACCCCTCCTCCGGAACCGCCATCACCGCGTCGGCGCCGGCACTCGCCGCCCGAGAGAACGCGAGCGCCTGCGGCAGCACGTGCTCGGCGTAGAACCGTGCGGTCGCGATCTTCGCGCGCAGGAAATCGGGGTCGCCCTCCCCGGCGGCGAGTTTTCGCTGAGCGGCAACGAGCGCGCGCGCCATCTGCCAGCCGCCGGCGACGATCCCGGCCGCCTTGAGGAGCGGCACCGCGCCGGCGAACGCCGCGGCCGGTTCCGCGCCCGCCTTCGAAAGGACGAAGTCGACGCACGCGGCGATCGCTTTCGCCCCTTCGGCGAGCGAAGCACGCAGAATCGCCGCCTCCTCGCCTTGCGCGCGCGCGAGCGCCGAGTCCGTCTGCGCGAGTTCGGCGAGCCAGGCCTTCGCGGCGCGGCCGCCGTCGCGCGCGATCTTGCGTCCGACGAGGTCGTTCGCCTGGATGCCGGTCGTGCCTTCGTAGATCGCGGTGATACGCGCATCGCGCAGGTGCTGCGCCGCGCCGGTCTCCTCGACGTAGCCCATGCCGCCGTGCACCTGAACGCCGAGCGAGGCGATCTCGATCCCGGTCTCGGTGCACCAGCCCTTCACGACCGGGATCATGAGATCGACGAACGCCTGCTTTCGCTCGCGCACTGCCCGGTCGGGATGGCGCGCGGCGACATCCATCGCAGCGGCGACGACATAGGCGAGCGCGCGCATCGCCTCGGTCTGCGATTTCATGAGCAGGAGCATCCGGCGAACGTCCGGATGCCGGATGATCGGCACGGTGCCGCCTGCGCCCGCGAGGTCGCGCCCCTGCAGCCGCTCGCGCGCGTAGGCGAGCGCGCGCTGAAACGCGCGCTCGGCGATCGCGACGCCCTCGAGCCCGACGCTGAAGCGCGCCGCGTTCATCATGACGAACATGTAGGCGAGGCCCTTGTTTTCCTCGCCGACGAGGTAGCCGACCGCGTTGTCGTAAACCATCATGGCGGTGGGGCTCGCGTGGATGCCGAGCTTGTGCTCGATCGAGGCGCAGGTGACCCGGTTTCGCTCGCCGATCGTGCCGTCCGGCCTCGGCAGGTACTTCGGAACGACGAAGAGCGAGATGCCCTTCACGCCCTCGGGGGCGTTCGGCGTGCGCGCGAGCACGAGGTGCACGATGTTCTCGGCGAGATCGTGCTCGCCGTAGGTGATGAAGATCTTCTGCCCGGAGATGAGGTAATGGTCGCCCGCCGGCACCGCGCGCGTGCGCACGAGCGCGAGGTCCGAGCCCGCCTGCGGCTCGGTGAGGTTCATCGTGCCGGTCCACTCGCCGGCGACCATCTTCGGAAGAAACAGCTTCTTCTGCGCGTCGCTGCCGCACAGCTCGAGCGCATGGATCGCGCCCTGTGTGAGCAGCGGGCAGAGCGAAAACGACATGTTCGCCGAGGTGATCATCTCCTCGACCGCGGTCGCGACGAGTTTCGGCAGCCCCTGCCCGCCCCACGCCGGGGCGAACGGCAGCGTCGCCCAGCCGCCTTCGACGTACTTGCGGTAGGCGTCGCGAAAGCCGCGCGGCGTCGCGACGCGCCCCTCCTGCCAGCGCGAGCCCTCGCGATCGCCCGCCTGGTTGAGCGGATCGAGCACGCTGGAGGCGAACTTCGCTGCCTCCTCCAGAATCGCGTCCACGGTGTCCGGCGTCGCCTCCCCGAAGCCGGGAAGCTCGGCCACCTCGGCGAGCCCCGCGAGCTCGCGCAGCACGAACCGCATGTCCTTGAGCGGGGCCCGGTAGGCGCTCACGCGCGCACCCCTTACTGGGGCTTGCCCAGTTCCTCGACGAGCTGCGGAACGATCTGGAACAGATCGCCGACGATGCCGTAGTCGGCGACCTGGAAGATCGGCGCCTCCTCGTCCTTGTTGATCGCGACGATGACGCGGCTGTCCTTCATGCCGGCGAGGTGCTGGATCGCCCCGGAGATGCCGACCGCGATGTAGAGGTCCGGAGCGACGATCTTTCCGGTCTGCCCGACCTGCCAGTCGTTCGGCACGAAGCCGGCGTCCACCGCCGCACGCGATGCGCCCATCGCCGCGCCCAGCCGGTCGGCGAGCGCTTCGAGCAGCTTGAAGTTCTCCGCCGAGCCGAGGCCCCGGCCGCCGGAGACGACGATGCGCGCCGAGGTGAGTTCCGGCCGCTCGGTCTTCGCGACCTCGCGCCCGACGAAGCGCGAAAGGCCGCTGTCCGGCGGCGCCGGGACCGCTTCGACCGGCGCGGCGCCGCCCTCGGCCGCCACCGCGTCGAACGCCGTGGTGCGCACGGTGATCACCTTGATCGGATCGGCCGACTGCACCGTCGCGAGCGCGTTTCCTGCGTAGATCGGCCGAACGAACGTATCCGGTGACTCGACCGCCACGATGTCGGAGATCTGCTGCGCATCGAGGAGCGCCGCCGCGCGCGGCAGCACGTTCTTGCCGTTCGCGGTCGCCGGCGCGAGCACGTGCGTGTAACCCTTCGCGAGCGAGACGACGAGCGCGGCGACGTTCTCGGCGAGTTCGTGTTCGAGGTGCGGCGCATCCGCGTGAAGTACCTTCGCGACGCCCGCGATCCGCGCCGCCGCCTGCGCGGCAGGAGCGCACTCGCGCCCGGCGACGAGCACGTGGACTTCGCCGCCGATTTTCTGCGCCGCCGCGACGGTATTCAACGTGGACTTGCGGACGGCGCGGCCGTCGTGTTCGGCAAGGACGAGCGCCTTCATATCACCTTCGCCTCGTTGCGCAGTTTCTCGACGAGCGTCTTCACGTCGGGCACCTTCACGCCCGCCTTGCGCTTGGGCGGCTCGACGACCCGCAGGGTCTTGAGCCGCGGGGCCACCTCCACGCCGAGCGTCTCGGGCCTCACCTGCTCGAGCGGCTTTTTCTTCGCCTTCATGATGTTGGGCAGCGTCACATAGCGCGGTTCGTTGAGCCGCAGGTCGGTGGTGATCACCGCCGGAAGCGCAACCGACAGCGTCTCCAGGCCGCCGTCCACCTCGCGGGTCACCTCGGCGCGGCCATCGGCGATTTTCACCTTGGAGGCGAAGGTCGCCTGCGCCCAGCCGAGCAGGCCCGCGAGCATCTGCCCCGTCTGGTTGGCGTCGTCGTCGATCGCCTGCTTGCCGAGGATGACGAGCTGGGGGTTTTCTTTTGCGCAGATCGCCGCAAGCAGCTTCGCCACCGCAAGGGGCTGCAGCTCCGCGTCTGTCTCCACGAGAATCGCCCGGTCGGCGCCGATCGCGAGCGCCGTTCGCAGCGTCTCCTGGCAGGCGGAAACGCCGCAGGAGACCGCCACGATCTCGGTGGCGACGCCGGCCTCCTTCAGCCGCACCGCCTCCTCGACCGCGATCTCGTCGAAGGGGTTCATCGACATCTTGACGTTGGCGGTCTCGACGCCGGTGCCGTCGGACTTCACGCGCACCTTGACGTTGTAGTCCACCACGCGCTTGACGCTGACAAGGATCTTCATCGGACGAGGGGGGATCGCGAGGACGGGCCGGATTATAGCGTCGCACCCGGGGGCGGCGCGCCCTCGCTCGAAACCGGGCTGCCGGAGAGGGTCCGCCGGTGCGACAATGCGGCAAGGAGGTGCGCCGATGACCGACCTTTCCCATGTCCGCATTCCGTCGCTCAGGAACAAGGTGACCGAGGCCGAATGGCGCGCGCGCGTGGACTGCGCCGCCTGCTATCGGCTGGTCGCGCTCTTCGGGATGAACGACCTCGTGTACAACCACATCTCGGTGCGCGTGCCGGGCGAGGAAGGCCATTTCCTCATCAACCCGTACGGCTACGCGTACGAGGAGGTCACCGCCTCGAGCCTCGTGAAGGTCGATTTCGACGGCAACGTCGTGCTCGACTCGGGCACCGGCTACGGGGTGAACTACGCCGGCTTCGTCATTCACAGCGCGATCCACCGCGCGCGGCCGGATGTCGCCTGCGTGATCCACACGCATTCGGTCGCCGGCATGGCGGTGTCGGCGTTGAAATGCGGGCTGCTGCCGCTCACGCAGAACGCGATGTTCTTCGCCGACGTCGGCTATCACGACTACGAGGGACCGGCGGTCGATCTCGACGAGCAGGCGCGCCTCGTGCGCGACCTCGGCTCGAACGCGGCGATGATCCTCCGCAACCACGGGCTGCTCACGGTCGGGGCGACGGTGTGCGAGGCGTTCGTGACGATGCACTGGCTCGAGCGGGCGTGTCAGGCGCAGCTTGCGGCGATGGCGTGCAATACCGAACTGAACCTGCCCGACCCGAAGACGGTGGCGTTGACGAACGAGCGGTACAAGCCCGGCCAGCGGCGCAAGATCACCGAACTGGAGTGGCCGGCGCTCCTTCGCATGCTCGACCGTCGCGATCCGTCCTACCGGGAGTAGCCGATGCTCGAAGGCAAGGTCGCGGTCGTCACCGGCGCAGGCGGCGGCATCGGGCGCGAGATCGCTCTCGCGATGGCGGCGGAAGGCGCAAAGGTCGTGGTAAACGACGTCGGGGCGTCGGTGGCCGGCGAAGGCCGAGACGCGGGCCCCGCCGAGCGGGTCGTCGCCGAGATCCGCGCCCGCGGCGGCACGGCGGTCGCGAACACCGACAGCGTCGCCGACTGGGCCTCGGCGAACCGCATCGTCGCGACCGCGCTCGACGCTTTCGGCCGCATCGACGTCGTGGTGAACAACGCCGGGATCCTGCGCGATCGCTTCTTCTTCAACATGTCGGTCGAGGAATGGCGCGCGGTGATCGACGTGCACCTGAACGGGAGCTTCTACGTCGCCCGCGCCGCTGCGCCCCACTTCCGCAGCCAGAACGCCGGGCGCTACATCCACATGACCTCGACCTCGGGCCTCGTCGGCAACTACGGCCAGGCGAACTATGCGGCCGCGAAACTCGGCATCGCGGCGCTTTCCAAGTCCATCGCGCTCGACATGGCGAGGTACAAGGTGACCTCGAACTGCATCTCGCCGTTCGCCTGGAGCCGCATGATCGGCACGATCCCGGCCGACACGCCCGAGCAGCAGGCGCGCCTCGAGAAGCTGAAGCGCATGGAAGCGTCGAAGATCGCGCCGCTCGCCGTGTGGCTGGCGAGCGACGCAGCGGCCGACGTCACCGGCCAGATCTTCGCGGTCCGGGCGAACGAGATCTTTCTCATGAGCCAGAGCCGGCCGGTGCGCTCGGTGCACCGCGGCGAAGGCTGGACGCCGCAGACGATCGGCGAGCACGCGATCCCGGCGTTGCGGGCGCATTTCTTCCCGCTCGATCGCTCGCAGGACGTCTTCTCCTGGGACCCGGTGTGATGCGATTCCTCGTTGCGCTGCTCGTCGCCCTGCCGCTTGCGGCGGCCGCGCAGACCTATCCCGCAAAGCCGGTGCGGGTCGTCGTGCCGCTTGCGGCCGGCGGCACCGGCGACACGCTCGCCCGCACCGTGAGCGAGGAGATGGCGCGCATCCTCGGTCAGCCGTTCGTCGTCGAAAAC
>JAOAFL010000013.1 GCA_026416295.1 Burkholderiales bacterium
CCCGTCGAATGCAATCGGCTGTGCGTACTTGTACGAAGCTTAGAACGCGTGCCGGACCGTGACGCCCCAAGTCCTCGGGTCTTCGCCGGCCGCGATGGCGCCAGCACCGCCTCCCAGACCGAGAGTCGCGCTGGTAAACAGGTTGTACACCGCACCGACGTCGTTCCGAATGCTCGCGTAAGTGAGCGCCACAGAAGTCCGCTTGGAGAAATTGTAGGCGTAGGAAAGCGCCCACATGCGCGCACCGTCCCTCGCCGCAGTCGCCTTGTCGTCGCGCGCACGCGAGTAGTGCGCATAGATCCCGTGGTTGCCCCACGTGTATTCCACCGGGAGCGACCAAGCGTTCCGATTGCTCGTGGTCACACCTGCGGCGTTCTTCAGCTTCGACTTGTCCCATGCAAGACCGACGTGCAGCCCACCCCAGCGATACGAGCCGTAGAGCCGGTCGCCGCGCTGATCGTTTGCAGCAAACGCGTCGTTCTTCGCGCTCCAGTAGCTGTAGCCGACCTGCCAGTTGCTGCCGGCCATGTTGGGATTGAAGTTCCAAGCCCGGCCCCTGCGCACACCCGACCCGATGTCAGCTTCGACCGCCGTCGGATTGGACGAGTACGCGAGGATCGCGGTGAAACCGCCCCAGTTCGGCGTCGTGTAGTGCACGACGTTCTGGGTCCGCGTCGCACCGGCGATCGCCGTGGCGCCACCCCCTGCGAACGCGAGGATGGAAACGCTGTCTGCCCGCAGCGAGCCGCGGACAGTCAGGTTGCTTTCACGGTTGTGGTAATGGAGGTCTTGCCGCCCGATAAAGATCCGCCCCCAGTCCTTGCTGACCAGCCCGACATGGGTGTTCCCTTGGCTAATATTCACCGGGTTTTGAGCGGGACTACCGCTCGGATCGTCAAGCTTGAAACGCATGTCGATCTGACCGATCGCTGCAAGACCGCCACCCAAGTCCTCGCGCACGTTGAAGATGATCCGCGAAGAGTCGTCGACCACGCCGCTCTGGCTGTTGTTGGCTTTCGCCGACTGACCGTAGCGCAGCGACTCGAAGCCGCCCTTGAAGAAGCCGGAGATCGTCACGCTCGACTGCGCGAGCGCAACGCCCGGCACTGCGAAGGCGCCCGCGACCGCCACTGCCAGAAGTTTCTTCTTCATCCGTTGAATCTCCCAGTTGTTGATACCGTTCGGGCGGCAGACGGAATAATCCCCACGCCACCCGGACCGAACCCCTCGAAGGTGAGAAGTTGCGCTTATTCTCGGTGACGCCGTCTTCCGTAAGCAACGGAAGCGCTCGGTTTTCTCCGGGTTTGGCGACTAGCTGTTGTTCCTGCGCAACATATCGTGAATCCATGAGAATCAAAGAGTTGGAAAACTCCTCGGGACCGAGTTTCTGGCTTGGAAGCCCGGATCCGCGTCACGGTGAACGCTGCCCGAACGGATTTGCTTTCCGAGACGGCGCTTGCGGGTGTTAATCCTGCCTCAGAGCTCAAGCGCGGCAGCCCTGCCTATCCACAGCCGCCCTGACCGCCGGCGATACGCGGTATTCTGCGAGCGGGTTGCCGCAGGATCCTGCTATGTCGCTGAAGCGCGACGAATGGGAGCGTTACCGCCGCCAGGCGGAGCACACGCTCGTCTCCGCCGAATCGGATGCCGGGCAGGCTGCATTCGACTGGGCGAGCTTCAAGGCGCACCAGGCAGCCGATGTCGCGTTGAAGGGCTGGGTGCGCGCGCGGACGCACTACGCGACCGGTCATTCCGTGGTGAGGCTTCTTGCCGAGGCGGGCGTGTCGCCGCCCGCGGAACTCGTGGATTGCGCGCGGGCGCTCGACAAGGTATACATCCCGGCCCGCTACCCGGACGCCTACGATACCGGCGCGCCGATGGACTGCTACACGCAGGCGGATGCGCGCTCGGCGATCGAGTGCGCGCGGCGCATCCTCGGCTGGCTCGATGATCTCGCTCGCGGCGAATCCCCTTGACCGCGCCGAGCGCCTCGCGCGCGTGCGCCGGTATCTTGCGGCGCTCGGGCTTCGGCGCTGGCGCGCGATCGTGTTCGGCTCGGTGGGGCGCGGCGACTTCACCGCTGAAAGCGACACCGACCTGCTTATCGTGAGCGACGAGCTGCCGGCCGATCCCCGGGCGCGCCTCGACTTCCTTTTTTCCGTGCGCGAGGTGGCGCCGGAAGTCGAGCCGATCGGCTGGCGCGGGGAGGACTGGCGGCGCCGCGAGCGCGAGGGCGATCCGTTCATCGAGATCCTCAGGCGCGAGGGGCTCGTTCTCGAGCCTTGATCTCCCGGATCGCCGCCCGCCGCTCGCTTACGCGCGCCATGCCTTAACATCGAGCGCCGGAAGGAGACCACACCGATGGCGCTCGCGCTGCGCGACTCGGCGCGCCACACCTACGCCGACTACCTCGGCTGGGGCGAAGAGCGCCGCTACGAGCTGATCGACGGCCTCGCCTGGTGCATGGCCCCGGCCCCGGAACTTGCCCACCAAGAGGTCGCAGGCGAGATCTACCGGCAGCTTGCCGATGCGCTCCAGGGCAAACCCTGCCGGGTGTTTATTGCCCCGCTGGACGTGCGCCTGCCCAAGGCGGGCGAGGCCGATGAACTCGTGGACACCGTGGTGCAGCCCGACGTGCTCGTCGTCTGCGACCCGGCAAAGCTCGACCGACGGGGGGTGCGCGGTGCACCGGACTTCGTGGTCGAGGTGGTGTCACCGGCCACCGCAAGCCACGATCATGTGCGAAAGCGCGCCGTCTACGAGCGCGCAGGCGTCCCCGAATACTGGCTCGTGCACCCCGGCGATCGGCTCGTCACCCGCTACCTGCTCGTGGGCGCCGAATACGGTAAGCCCGAGGTGCAGGAGCTTGCGGGCGAAACACCGGTCGCCGTGCTGCCCGGTGTGGCGATCGCCTGGGACGCGCTCGCCGCACGCCTTCCGCCGCAGGAGGTCTGAACGTAACGGCGAAGGCGGGCCGCAGCCCCCGCAGAGCGCGCGACATCGCCGCGCCCCCCGGAAGGCGAGCGTCGTATCTGGGTGCCGAAGGCGGCGGAGGCGACCGCCTCGGCAGGCGCGGCCCGGCTCAGCCGACGGCGAAGCCGGTGTCCTCGTAGAGATCGGCGAGCGAAAGCGCGATCGAGAGCCCGCCGCACTCGATGCGCACCGATTCGCCCGGCTCGAGCGCCTGCTCGAGCCACCGGTCAGCGCCCGCGCGCGACAGCAGCTGCGCCCAGACGCGCTCGGAATCCGCCATCAGGTAGTAGCGAAGGCTCGCGATGTCCCGGTAGTGCACGAGCTTTTCGCGCGTATCCACCGCCGCGGTCGCCGGCGAGAGCACCTCGGCGATGAAGCAGGGACGCTCCTTGTAGAGCGGATGGACGTCCGTTTCGTCGCAGACGAGCATCGCGTCCGGGTAATAGAAGGCGTCGTGCGCCGCGACGCGCAGCCTCATGTCGGCGATGAACGCGCGGCAGCGGTGCCCGCGACTTGCCGCGCGCAGATGAAACGCGATGTTGAGCGCGATGCGATTGTGCCGCTCGCTGCCGCCGGCCATCGCGAAGAGTTCGCCCGCGACGTACTCGCTGCGCGTCGCGGCCCGCTCTTCGGCGGCAAGGTACTCGGACTCGCTCATCCGGCGCCGCTCCAGCGCTGCACTCATGCGAATTCGCTCCGCCGTGCCGATTATACGGCGCCGCCCGCGAAAAGCCGCGCGAGCTCCGCGCCCGGGTCGGGCGCGCGCATGAACGCTTCGCCGACGAGAAACGCGCCGACGCCCGCCTCGCGCAGGCGTGCGACGTCCGCGCGCGAAAGGATTCCGCTTTCGGCGACGACGATCCGATCTTCCGGCACCGCCGGAAGGAGTTCGAGCGTCGTCTCGAGCCGCGTCTCGAAGCTGCGCAGGCTGCGGTTGTTGATCCCGATCAGCGGGGTGCGAAGCGAAAGCGCCGCGTCGAGCTCCGCGCGCTCGTGCACTTCGGCGAGCACCGCCATGCCGAGCTCGAGCGCGATCTCCTCCAGCTCGCGCATCGCGGAAGGCGTAAGCGCCGCGGCGATCAGCAGGATCGCATCGGCGCCCAGCGCGCGCGACTCGTACACCTGGTACGGCTCGATCACGAAATCTTTGCGCAGCGCCGGAAGCGCGCAGGCGGCGCGCGCACGGACGAGGTGTTCGGGCGAGCCGCGGAAGAACTCCCGGTCGGTGAGGACCGAGAGGCAGGCGGCGCCCGCCCGCTCGTAGCTTCGCGCGATCGCCGCCGGATCGAAATCTTCGCGCAGCAGCCCCTTCGAGGGGCTTGCGCGCTTCGCTTCCGCGATCACCGCCGGCCGGCCGGCGGAAAGGCGCGCGCGGATCGCGCCGACAAAATCGCGCGGGGGCGAGCCCTTGCGCGCGCGGCGCTCCAGCTCGCGCTCCGAGACCGTTGCCTTCGCGGCCGCGACTTCGGCGCGCTTTGCGGCGAGGATCCGTTCGAGGATGTCGTTCAGACGGCGCTCAGCTCGAGCCGGCGTTCGATGCGCACCTCGAGCCGGTCCAGCCGGGCATGTACGACGCCGAGATCGACATGGATGTTGGCCATGCCGCGCTCGAGCAGCGTCAAGCGTTCCTCGACGGAATTCGACCGCGAACGCAGCTCGGTGAGCTGTTCGCGCGTTTCGTTGCGCAGCGTCTGGAGGTCGTCGCGCAGCGCCCTGAGGTGCTCGAGGATGAGATTTTCAACGCCCTCGGTCATGGCCGGATCGGCTCCGGCGCCGTAGTCTAGCAGCGGCCGCCGTCGGCCGCGCTCAGGCGGCGGCTTTCACCCGCTTCGTGAAAGCGACGAATTCGTCGAGCTTCCTTCGCGCGGCGCCGCTTGCGATCACCCGGCGGGCGCGCGCGATGCCGGATTCGAGCGACTTGGCGACCCCGGCGACGTAGATCGCGGCGCCGGCGTTCGCGAGCACGATGTTGAGCGCCGGGCCCGGCTGGTTCTCCAGCACCGCGAGGATCATCGCCTTCGACTCCTCGACCGTGTTCACCTGGATCGCGCGCCGGTCGTAGAGCTCCAGCCCGAACTGCGACGGATGGATCTCGTACTCGCGGATCTCCCCTTTCACGAGCTCGCCGACCATCGTCGGGCCGGAAATCGAAATTTCGTCCAGCCCGTCCATGCCGTAGACCACCATCACGTGGCGCGAGCCGAGGCGCTGCAGCACCCGCACCTGGATGCCGACGAGGTCGGGATGGAACACCCCCATCACCTGGTTCTTCGCGCCGGCGGGGTTGGTCAGCGGCCCGAGGATGTTGAAGATCGTGCGCACGCCGAGTTCCTTTCTCACCGGCGCGGCGTATTTCATCGCGCTGTGGTGCGCCGGCGCGAACATGAAGCCGACGCCGGTCTTCTCGATCGCCTGCGCCACTTGCTCGGGGCTGAGCGCGATGTTCGCCCCGAGCGCTTCGAGCACCTCGGCGCTGCCGGTCGAGGAAGAGACTGCCCGTCCCATATGCTTGGCGACCTTCGCGCCGGCGGCGGCGGCGACGAACGCCGCTGCGGTCGAGATGTTGAAGGTGTGGGCGGCGTCGCCCCCGGTGCCGCAGGTGTCGACGAGGTTCCGGTCGTTCTTCACCTTCACCGGCGTCGCGAACTCGCGCATCACCTGCGCCGCGGCGGCGATCTCGCCGATCGTCTCCTTCTTTACGCGCAGCCCGATGATGAAACCCGCGATCTGCGCGGGCGTCAGCTCCCCGCGCATGATCTGGCGCATGATCTGCAGCATCTCGTCGTGGAACACCTCGCGGTGCTCGACGGTGCGCTGGATGGCCTCCGCGATTCCGATTTTCATGTCCGCCTCCCTTCGAGAAAGTTCCTGAGCATCGCGTGCCCGTGCTCGGTGAGCAGGGCCTCGGGATGAAACTGCACGCCTTCGACCGCGAGGTGCCGGTGGCGCAGCCCCATCACCTCGCCGTCCTCGGCGGTCGCGCTCACCTCCAGCGCCTCGGGCAGCGTCTCGCGTTCGACCGCGAGCGAGTGATACCGCGTCACGGTGACCTGGGCGGGCAGGCCGGCGAAGATGCCACGGCCATCGTGCCGGATGGTCGAGGTCTTGCCGTGCATGACTGTCTTTGCCCGCACGACGCGGCCGCCGAACGCCTGCCCGATCGCCTGGTGCCCGAGGCAGACGCCGAGGATCGGCACGCGGCCGGCAAGCCGCGCGATCGCCTCGAGCGTCACCCCCGCCTCGTTCGGCGTGCAGGGACCCGGGGAAATCACGAGGTGCGAAGGCGCCATCGCGGCGATGTCGGCGGCGCGCCAGGCGTCGTTTCGCACCACCTTCACCTCGCAGCCGAGTTCGAAGAGGTACTGCACCAGGTTCCAGGTGAAGGAGTCGTAGTTGTCTATGACGAGCACCATGTCAGCCCCCTCGCGCGGCGATTTCCGCGGCGGCAAGGAGCGCGCGCGTCTTGGCGAGCGTCTCGCGCCATTCGGCCAGCGGATCGGAATCGGCGACGACGCCGGCCGCCGCCTGCGCGTGCAGGAAGCCGTCCTTCAGGATCGCGGTGCGGATCGCGATCGCCACGTCCATGTCGCCGTCGAAGCCGAGCCAGCCGACGCCGCCCGAATAGATGCCGCGCCGCACCGGTTCGAGCTCGTCGATGATCTGCATCGCGCGCACCTTGGGGGCGCCGGTCACGGTGCCCGCCGGAAACGCGGCGCGAAAGACGTCGATCGCGTCGCACCCCGGGCGGATGCGGCCTTCGACGTTCGAGACGATGTGCATGACGTGCGAGTACCGCTCGATCACCATGCGTTCGGTGACGCGCACGCTGCCTGCGGCGGCGACGCGGCCGACGTCGTTGCGGCCGAGGTCGATCAGCATCACGTGCTCGGCGCGTTCCTTCGGGTCGGCGAGCAGTTCGTCGGCGATCCGCGCGTCTTCCTCGGCCGTGGCGCCGCGCGCCCGGGTGCCGGCGATCGGGCGCAGCGTGATCCGGCCGCCCGCGAGGCGCACCATGATCTCGGGCGATGCGCCGACCACGTGATGGTCGCCCATGTCGAAGTAATACATGTAGGGCGAGGGATTCACCGCGCGCAGCGCCCGATAGAACGCCATCGGGCCGGCGCGGAAAGGAATCGTCGTGCGCTGCGAGATCTGCACCTGCATGCAGTCGCCGGCGAAGATGTAGTCCTTTGCGCGGGCGACCGCGGAAAGGAACGCGTCTTCGCTGAAACTGCGCGTCGGCTCGAGCGCCGGCGCCTCGGCCCCGCCGCCTTCGCCCAGCACCAGCGCCTCCGGAAGCGGCGCGGCGAGCCGCGCGCGCAGCTCGGCAAGCCGCGCCTGCGCGGCGGCGAGCGACTGCGGCTCGCGGGGATCGGCGTAGACGACGAGGTAGAGCCTGCCGAGCACGTTGTCCACCACCGCCAGTTCGTCCGTGACGACGAGCAGCAGGTCGGGCGTGCCCAAGGGGTCGGGCTTTTCCGCGCCGAGCGCCGTCGGCTCGACGTGGCGCGCAAGCTCGTAGCCGAAGTAGCCGGCGAGCCCCCCGCAGAAGCGCAGCGCCGCCGGCGCCGGCGCGACGCGATGGCGGCGAAGGTACGCGCGCACGTATTCGAGCGGATCGGTATCCTCGACGCGCTCGAGCTCGACGTCCTGCCCGCGCGCGTCGCGCACGAGCCTTCTCACCGTGCGCGCGCGCGCTTCGATCCGCTCGGCGCAGGCGAGGCCGATGAACGAGTAGCGGCCCGAGCGCTCGCCGCCGACGACCGATTCGAGAAGGTAGGAGAAGGGCCCGCCGGCGAGCTTCAGGTACACCCCGAGCGCGGTGAAAAGGTCGGCGCGCGCCTCGGCGACGACCGGCGCTCGGGTGTAGCCCGCGGCGGCGAGCTGCGGAAAATCCGGATGCATCGTTGCGCTCCAACGCTTGCTGAGTGTTTCGAAACGGCTTGCGGC
>JAOAFL010000027.1 GCA_026416295.1 Burkholderiales bacterium
GCCGCAAGACCCGCAAGCTGTTCGTGCTCGACACCAACGTGCTGATTCACGACCCGACGTGCCTCTTCCGCTTCGAGGAGCACGACGTGTACCTGCCGATGGGCACGCTCGAGGAGCTGGACAACCACAAGACGGGCCTGTCGGATGTCGCGCGCAACGCACGCCAGGCGAGCCGATTTCTGGACGAGATCATCCCGGCGCGCGTGACCGACATCGGGCAGGGGCTGCCGATCCGCACGCGCGCCGGCGGACCGGCGGCGCGCGGGCGCCTGTTCCTCCAGACCGAGGCGATCGACGGCGAGCTGCCGGCGACGCTCGCGGCCGGCAAGACCGACAACCGCATCCTCGCGGTCGTGCGCCACCTGCAGAAGAAGGAGCCGCAGCGCGAGGTGATCCTCGTCTCGAAGGACATCAACATGCGCATCAAGGCGCGCGCGCTCGGGCTCGCCGCCGAGGACTACGCGAACGACAAGGTGCTCGAGGACGCCGATCTCCTCTACACCGGCACGCGCCAGCTGCCGCCCGGCTTCTGGGACAGCCATGCGCGCGACATGGAGTCGTGGAAAAAGGACGGCCACACCTACTACCGCATCCACGGGCCGCTCGTGCCGCAGCTGCTGCTGAACGAGTTCGTCTGGGACGAATCGGGCGAGCGGCCGCTCTACGCGATGGTGAAGGAAAAGTCGGGCCGCAGCGCGGTGCTCGAAACGCTGCGCGACTACACCCAGGCGCGGCACGCGGTCTGGGGCATCACCGCGCGCAATCGCGAGCAGAACTTCGCGCTCAACCTGCTCATGAATCCGGCGATCGATCTGGTGACGCTGGTGGGCCAGGCGGGCACCGGCAAGACGCTCCTTGCGCTCGCCGCGGGGCTCGCGCAGGTGCTCGACGACAAGCGCTACAGCGAGATCATCGTGACGCGCGTGACGGTGCCGATCGGCGAGGACATCGGCTTTCTGCCCGGCACCGAGGAAGAAAAGATGCAGCCCTGGATGGGCGCGCTCGAGGACAACCTCGACATCCTGAACGCCTCGGACGAGGCGGGCGGCGAGTGGGGGCGCGCGGCGGCGCGCGATCTCGTGCGCGCGCGCATCCGCATCAAGTCGCTCAACTTCATGCGCGGCCGCACCTTCGTCAACAAGTGGCTGATCATCGACGAGGCGCAGAACCTGACGCCGAAACAGATGAAGACGCTCGTGACGCGCGCCGGACCCGGCACCAAGGTGGTGTGTCTCGGCAACATCGCGCAGATCGACACGCCGTACCTCACCGAGGGCTCCTCCGGCCTCACCTTCGTCGTGGACCGCATGAAGGGTTGGGCGCACGCCGGACACGTGACGCTTGCGCGCGGCGAGCGCTCGCGGCTCGCCGACCACGCGGCGAGCGCCCTGTAGGCCGCGAAACCGCGCTGCGTGCCGCCCGGGCGCTCGCGATTTTTCTGCTAGGCTTCGCAGCCCTGCGCACCGCACGACGAAAGGATTGCCGATGAGAACCTCGACCGCCCTGCTCGCGCTCGCCGCCACGCTCGCGTTTTCCGGCGTCGCCGCGGCGCAGCCGAAGCCCTATGAGCCGCAGGTCGGGCAGGCCGGCAAGGACGTGATCTGGGTGCCGACGCCGGACGAGGTGGTCGACCGGATGCTGCGCATGGCGCAGGTGACGCCGAACGATCTCGTCTACGACCTCGGCGCGGGCGACGGCAAGATCGTGATCGCGGCGGCGAAGAAGTTCGGCGCGCGCGCGGTCGGCATCGAGTACAACCCTGACATGGCGAAGTACGCGCAGGGGCTGGTGGAAAAGGCCGGCGTCGCCGCGCGCGCGCGCATCGTGCAGGGCGACATCTTCGCGAGCGATTTTTCGCAGGCGACCGTGGTGACGATGTACCTGCTGCCGGCGCTCAACCTGAAGCTGCGGCCGCAGATTCTCGCGATGCGCCCGGGCACGCGTGTCGTCTCGCACGCGTTCTCGATGGACGACTGGGAACCCGACGAGGTCTCGAGCCTCGACGGCCGGCGCGCGTACTTCTGGGTGGTGCCGGCGAACGTGCACGGCGCCTGGACGCTCGAGGCGGGCGCCGAGCGGCTCGAGCTCGCGTTCGAGCAGAAGTTCCAGAAAATCGAGGGCACGGTCTCGCTCGGCGCGACGCTGCAGGCCGGTCTGCGCGACCCGCGGCTGCGCGGCGCGCAGATCAGCTTCGCGTTCGTCGACAACGACGGCGTGCGCCGCGACTACACCGGGCGGGTCGCCGGCCGCCGCATGGAAGGCACCTTCCGCACCGACGCCGGCGCCGAAGGCCGCTGGATCGCGACCCGGCGCTAGCGCGCCGCCCGCGCGCGCGCCTCAGCCGAGGGTCTTGTGCGAGCCGTCGCAGAAGGGACGGTTGGCGGTGCGCTTGCACCCGCACAGCCAGACCTTCTGCGCCTCGGTGACGGTGAAGCGCACCGGGGCGAACGCGCTGCCCTTGTGCGAGCCGTCGCAGAACGGCTGACGCTGCGAGCGCCCGCAGGCGCACCACCAGTAGTCGCCCGGGGCGAGTTCCACGGCGTAGGGGGATTTCTGCGCGATATGCGGTTCGGCCATCGCCACTCCTCGTCTTTCGGCTAGTAGCCGCTCAGGTGCGCGAGGTTCTCGAAGCGGGTGTACGGCCCGAGGAACGCGAGCTCGACCCGGCCGATCGGCCCGTTCCTCTGCTTGCCGACGATCACCTCGGCGCGGCCCTTCGCTTCGGGCTTGTCGGGGTGATAGACCTCGTCGCGGTAGATGAACAGGATCACGTCGGCGTCCTGCTCGATCGCGCCGGATTCGCGCAGGTCCGACATCATCGGGCGGCGGTCGTTCCTCTGCTCGACCGCGCGCGACAGCTGCGAGAGCGCGAGCACCGGGACCTCGAGTTCCTTGGCGAGCGCCTTCAGCGAGCGCGAGATCTCGGAGATCTCGGTCGCCCGGTTCTCGCCTTCGCGCGCGGCCGACATCAGCTGCAGGTAGTCGACCACCACCAGCCCCAGCTTGCCGCAGCTGCGGCGCATGCGCCGCGCGCGCGCGCGAAGCTCGAGCGCGTTCAGCGCCGCGGTCTCGTCGATGAAGATCGGCGCCGCGTGCAGGCGCTCCATCGCCGCCGACAGCCGGCCCCACTCCTCGTCGCCGAGGCGCCCGGTGCGCATCTTGTGCTGATCGACGCGCGCGATCGAGCCGAGCATGCGCATCGCGAGCTGGGTCGCGCCCATTTCCATGCTGAAGATCGCCACCGGCAGGCCGTTGTCCACCGCGACGTGTTCGGCGATGTTGAGCGCGAACGCGGTCTTGCCCATGCTCGGCCGTCCGGCGACGATCACGAGGTCGCCGGGCTGCAGCCCCGCGGTCATCTCGTCCAGGTCGAGAAAGCCGGTCGGTATGCCGGTGACCTCGTTCTTGTCCTCGCGGTGGTAGAGGTAATCGATGCGCTCGAACACGCGCGCGAGCACCGTCTGCACCTCGGCAAAACCCTGCCGCCCGCGGCTGCCGGCCTCGCCCACCTCCATGATGCGCGACTCGGCTTCATCCAGCAGCTGGCCGACGTCCTTGCCCCCCGGGTCGAGCGCCGCCTCGGCGATCTCGGTCGCGACCTGCGCAAGGCGCCGCTGGACCGCGCGCTCGCGCACGAGCTCCGCGTAGCGGCGGATGTTGAGCGCCGAGGGCGTGTTCTGCGCAAGGAGCGCGAGGTAGGCGAGTCCGCCGGTGCGCTCCTTGTCCTCGCTCGCCTCGATCGACTCGCCGACCGTCACCACGTCGGCGGGCTTGCCGGCCTCGATCAGCCGCACGATGTGGCGATAGATGCGCCGATGGTCGTCGCGGTAGAAGTCCTCCGCCGCGACGAGGTCGGCGACGCGGTCGAACGCCTGGTTGTCGATCAGCAGCGCGCCGAGCAGCGACTGCTCGGCCTCGACCGAATGCGGCGGCACCTTCAGCGCGAGAAGCTGCGGATCCGCCGGTTCGGTTCGCCGTACCTGGGGCTGCGCCATCGTCGCCGACGATGCTACACCAACCACGGGGCGCGGCGCGCCGCGCCGCGCGCGCTCAGGCTTCGCCGAGCACCGAGACGTTGATCGTCACCACCACGTCGCTGTGCAGCGCGATCGCGATCTGGTAGTCGCCCACCGCCTTCAGCGGCCCGCCGGGCATGCGCACGTGCGCACGCTCGACCTCGTGGCCCTGCGCCTTCAGCGCCTCGACGATGTCGTAGTTGGTGACCGAGCCGAACAGGCGGCCGTCGACGCCCGCCTTGCGCACGATCTGCAGCGTGAGCCCCTCCAGCCGCGCGCCGCGCTCCTGCGCGCGCGCGAGCGCCTCGGCCTGCGCGCGCTCGAGCGCCGCGCGCTGCTGCTCGAACGCGCGGATGTTCTCTGGCGTCGCGCGCTTCGCCTTGCCCTGCGGGATCAGGTAGTTGCGCGCGTAGCCGTCCTTGACCCGCACGACATCGCCGAGGTTGCCGAGGTTGGCGATGCGCTCCATCAGGATGACTTGCACGGCGCCTCTCCTCTCAGTGCAGGTCGGTGTAGGGCAGCAGCGCGAGAAAGCGCGCGCGCTTGATCGCCACCGACAGCTGACGCTGGTAGCGCGCCGAGGTGCCGGTGATGCGCGCCGGAATGATCTTGCCGTTCTCGCTGATGTAGTCGCGCAGCAGATCGACGTCCTTGTAGTCGATCCACTCGACCTTCTCGGCGGTGAAGCGGCAGAACTTGCGCCGCCGGAAGAGCGCGCGCTGCGCGCGGTCCTTGCTCTTGCTTTTCGACTTGGTCGCGGTTGCCATCGCTCGCTCCTCGTAGCTATTCGAATTCGATGTCCGTCACGTGCAGCACCGGCCGCTTCGAGCGGCGGCTGCGCGCGGCGAGAAACCCCGCCGCCGCGAGCCGGCGACCGGGCGCGGCCTGCGCGAGCAGGCGCGCGAGCGCCTCGAAGGCGATCGCGTCGATCTCCACTTCGACCTTGCGCATCGTGCCCGCCTCGGGCTGCTCGGATTCGTGCCGCAGCCGGAACTCGACCACCGGCACGCCCGCCGGCGTGTGCCGCAGCGCCTTCAGTTCGATCACCGCGCCGCTCAGCGCCAGCCGGTTCGCGGTCTTCAAGCGCTCGGCGCGCCCGCAGGCGGCTGCGCCTCGGCGCGGGCCTCGGGTGCGCGCTCGAGCAGCGAACGCGATTTCTCGTCCTTCATCATCGGCGAGGGCGCGGTGACCGCCTTCGGCATGTGGATGACGAGGTGGCGCAGCACCGCGTCGTTGAAGCGGAAGGCGTGATCGAGCTCGGCGAGCGTTTCCCGGTCGCACTCGATGTTCATCAGCACGTAGTGCGCCTTGTGCACCTTCGCGATCGGGTAGGCGAGCTGGCGCCGGCCCCAGTCCTCCAGCCGGTGGATGCGACCTTTGCGCTGCGCGACGATGCCCTTGTAGCGCTCGACCATCGCGGGCACCTGCTCGCTCTGGTCCGGATGGACGATGAAACAGATCTCGTAATGCCGCATGCGATCGATGCTCCTCGTGGATGCGCCGCCCGGCTGCGGTCGCCGGTGCGGCGAGGAACGCGCGCTCCCGAGGGGAGCGCGAGGGGCGCGCATTATAGGCGAGCGCCGCCTGCCCCGGCAAGCGGCGGCGACGCCGGGCCGCAGGCGCGCCGGCGCACCGACTCGTACAGGCACAGCGCCGCCGCGACCGAGACGTTCAGGCTCGTCACCGCGCCGTGCGTCGGGATGCGCACGAGCAGGTCGCACGCCTCGCGCGTCAGGCGCCGCATGCCCTCGCCTTCGGCGCCGAGCACCCACGCGATCGAGTCGGGAAGGTCGGCGCCATGGAGCGAGACCGCGGCGCGTTCGTCGGCGCCGACGACCCAGATGCCGCGCGCCTTCAGTTCCCCGAGCGTGCGCGCGAGGTTGGTCACCATGACGTACGGCGTGCGCTCGGCCGCGCCGCTCGCGACGCGCGACACCGCCGGGCTGAGGCCGGCGGCGCGGTCGCGCGGCGCGATCACCGCGTGCGCGCCGGCGGCGTTCGCCACCCGCAGACAGGCGCCGAGGTTGTGCGGGTCGGTGACGCCGTCCAGCACGAGCAGCAGCGGCCGCTCGATTCCCGCGAGCAGCGCCTCCAGTCGCTCGCCGGCGCGCTGCGCCACGACGCGCGCGACCACACCCTGGTGCCGCCCGCCGCCGTAGAAGCCGTCCAGCCGCCTCGCCGGCACGCGCAGCAGCCGCACGCCGGCCCGTTCGGCCGCGGCGGCGAGCTCGCGCGCGCGCGCGTCGCGGCGCGCCTCGTCCAGATAGATCTCGAGCACCGCGCCCGGCTCGGCGCGCAGGCTGGCGAGCACCGCGTGAAAGCCGAACACGACGCGCGGCTCGCGCGCTGCCCGCCGGCTCATGCGGGAACGAAATCCATCCGGCGGCTCTCGACGTCCACGCGCACGAGCTTCACGCGCAGCGGGTCGGCGAGCCGGTAGCAGCGCCCGGTCCGCTCGCCGATCAGCCGGTGGCGCGCGGCCTCGAAGCGGAAGTACTCGCGTCCGAGCTCGGAGACGTGCACCAGACCGTCGACGAAGTATTCGTCGAGCGTGACGAACAGGCCGAACGCGGTCACGCCGGTGACGCGCCCGGCGAACACCTCGCCGACGCGATCGCGCATGTACAGGCACTTGAGCCAGTTCTCGACGTCGCGGCTCGCCTCGTCGGCGCGCCGTTCGGCCTCGGAGGCGTGCCGGCCGATCGCCTCCCAGTCGATTCCCTCGTAGCGCCGTCCGGCGAGGCAGGCCTTGATCGCGCGGTGAACGAGCAGATCCGGATAGCGGCGGATCGGCGAGGTGAAATGCACGTACGCGTCGAACGCGAGGCCGAAGTGGCCGACGTTCTGCGGGCTGTAGTGCGCCTGCTTGAGCGAACGCAGCACGATCGTCTGCAGCAGCGCCGCATCGGGCCGCGCGCGCACGCGCTCGAGCAGCCGCGCGTAATCGGTCGGCCGCGGCCGCTCGCCGCCGCCCAGATGCAGCCCCAGCTCGGCGAGGAAGTCGCGCAGCGCGCGCACCTTGTCCGCCTCCGGCTGCTCGTGCACGCGGTAGAGCGCCGGATGTCCGCGCGCCGCGAGCAGTTCGCCGGCGCAGACGTTCGCCGCGAGCATGCATTCCTCGATCAGACGATGCGCGTCGTTGCGCGGCTCGGGCACGATGCGCGCGATGCGGCCGCGCGCGTCGAACTCGATGCGCGTCTCGACGGTGTCGAAGTCGATCGCGCCGCGCTCGCGGCGCGCGCGCGCGAGCGCGCGGAACACCGCCGCGAGGTGCGCGAGCGGCTCGGGCGCGGTGCCGGCCGAAAGCTCGCGCCAGACCTCGCCGTAGGTGAGGCGCGCGCGCGAGCGGAACACCGCCGGGTAGAACGCGTAGTCGGCGATCCGTCCCCGCGGCGTCACCGCCATCTCGCACACCATCGCGAGCCGCTCGACCCCCGGATTGAGCGAGCAGATGCCGTTCGAGAGCGGCTCGGGCAGCATCGGGATCACGCGGCGCGGAAAGTAGACCGAGGTCGCGCGCTCGCGCGCGTCGCGATCGAGCGCGTCGTCGTGGCGCACGTAATGCGCGACGTCGGCGATCGCGACCCAGAGCCGATGTCCGCGCCCCTCGGGGCGCGCGCACACCGCGTCGTCGAAATCCTTCGCGGTTTCGCCGTCGATCGTCACGAAGGGCAGCGCGCGCAGGTCGCGCCGCCCCGCGAGGTCCTCGGTACGCACCGCCTGCGGCGCGGCGCGCGCCGCTGCAAGCGCCGCCCGGGAAAACGCGTACGGCAGATCGAACTTGCGCAGCGCGATCTCGATTTCCATGCCCGGGTCGTCGCGCGCACCGAGCACCTCGACCACGCGCGCGAGCGGCGGCGCATGGCGCGAGGGCGCGCGCGCGAGCTCGACCGTCACCACCTGTCCGGGCCGCGCCCGCCCGGCGGCGGCCTTCGGCACGAGCAGGTCCTGCGCGATCCTGCGATCCTCGGGCACGAGCACGTACATGCCGGGGCCGGCGTGCAGCGTGCCGACGATGCGCCGGCGCGCGCGTTCGACGACGCGCACGATCTCGCCGATCGGTCGGCCGCGCGCGTCGCTGCCGATGACGCGCACCTCGGCGCAATCGCCGTGCAGCGCCTGGCGCATCTCGGCCGCCGACAGCCACACCGGCGCGCCGCCGCCTTCGGGCACGAGAAACCCGTGCCCGTCGGGATGCCCTTCGATGCGCCCGCGCAGTCGCGCCGGCTCGGCGCGCACGCGCTGCGGTGCGCCGGTTTTTCGCTTTGACATGCCCGGGTCCGACTCCTACAATCCGCAGCCCGGCCGAGGTGGCGGAATTGGTAGACGCACCAGGTTCAGGTCCTGGCGGTGGCAACACTGTGGGGGTTCGAGTCCCTTCCTCGGCACCACCGGGCAGTTCGAGGACGTCCAGCAAAATCCAGCGGCAGGCCTGGTGGTCATTAAGTGCCAACGGGTTAGAAGTTCAAAGTCGTCCGCGGTGGTCCGCCGGTAGCCGAGGCGACTTGGGGGTATTTTGAGGGTATCGCCGCATGTACCCCCGCCAGATACTCCCAAGATGCCTCTGACCGACACCGAAGTCCGAAAGGCAAAACTGAAGGCGCAATCGTACAGGCTCGGCGACGGCATGTACTTGCTCGTTACGCCGCGCGGCGGGAAGTACTGAAGGCTGAAGTACCGCGTCGGCGGAAAGGAAAAGCTGCTCGCGCTCGGCGTCTATCCCGAGGTGAGCTTGCGCGAGGCGCGACAGCGCAGAATGCGCGCACGCGAGGCGCTTGCGCACGGCAAAGACCCGGGCGCCGAACGAAAAGCCGAGCGGCGCATCGCCCGACTTCGTGCGGCAAACACCTTCGAGACCGTCGTCCGCGAGTGGTACAAGAACCGGCGCGACAAATGGAGCGCGGCGCACGCCGAGCACGTCTGGTTGCGCCTGCGGCGCGAGCTTTTCCCGGCGCTCGGCGACCGGCCGATCGCGGAAATCACCGCCGGAGAGCTGCTCTATTACGCCCTTTACCGCATGGGCGACCGGGGGCGCGCCACCGGCCACGGCGTTCGCGCGACCGCCTCCACCATCCTCAACGAACAGGGCTGGGACGCCGACGTGATCGAGCGGCAGCTTGCGCAAAAGGATGCGAACAAGGTGCGCGCCGCCTATCACCACGCCGAGTATCTGGCCGAGCGGCGCCGGATGATGCAGGCGTGGGCCGACTTCCTCGACGCAAAGCGCGCAGCCGGCGACAAGGTGGTCAGTCTCGCGCGCAAGGCGGCGTAGCAGGGGCGCAGCCGGCCGGCCGCACGCGCGGGGCGCTTGCCGGTACTACCGCACCGCGTTAGTATCGGGCGCGGATGATCAAGTCCTTCGCGGACAAGCGCACGGCGGCGGTGTTCGCGGGGCTTGAGGTACGCGGGCTGGCAAGGCCGTTACAGAAGGCGGCCCGCAGAAAGCTTGCGATGCTTGAGGCGGCATCGAGCCTTGCGGCGCTTCAGGCGGTGCCCGGCAACCGTCTCGAAGCCTTGCGGGGCGACCGCAAGGGGCAGTACAGCATCCGCGTCAACCGGCAGTGGCGGCTCTGCTTTCGCTGGGAAGCAGGCCATGCCTGGGATGTCGAACTCGTGGACTATCACGGCTAGAGGTGCGGCGATGGCGATCAAGCGCGAAGCGCTGGGCGGCGCAAACCTTTCTGAGGTTGCAACCGGAAGGCGCCTTCCGCCGGTGCATCCCGGCGAGGTGCTCCTCAAGGAATTCATCGAACCGCTTGGGCTGACGCGCTACAAGGTGGCGAAGGCGATCGGCGTGCCGCAGCGGCGCATCGACGAAATCTGCGCCGGGGTCCGGGCGGTGAGCGCAGACACGGCGCTGCGCCTCGGGCGGTTCTTCGGCATGGAGCCTCAGTTCTGGATGAACCTTCAGGCGCGCTACGACCTCGAGGTCGCAGAGCGCGGCTTCGGCAGGCGCATCGAGCGGGAAGTCCGCCCCCTCAAGCTCGCCGCGTAGGCGCTCCGCGCCCGTTCTGCTCTGACGCGCACCTGAGGATCGTCGAGTAGCCCCGATCGAGTAGCGGCGGCACCGGGCGCGCAACCGCCCGGCCCGCCTGACCCACACCCAACCTTGGCCGAGGTTGGCGCGGACGAGCCGAATCCTAGCGCGCGGGCCGCGCGCGAGAAATACCGCGACCGAGACGAAGCGGAAGAAGCCACGCTGACGGCGCTCGCAACCTCCGTAGCGCTCGTTCGCCAAGGGCTTCCTGATGCCGGGTTCCTGCTCGAGTTGGTTGCCGAACGCTTCGCTTGCGATCTCGATGCGGGTGAAGAATCCGGCACCCGCCCGAGCGCGCCCGGCGGTCGGCCGGCGGCGAGTTCCCGCATCGATCCGAAGATACCCTAAAGTCCGGCCGCGCGCGGCCGTAGATGCGCGAACGAAGGCCGATCATGCGCCCGCCGCCGACCTCGACAGACCGATGCGCCAGGCTGAGCCGATCCGCGTCCTGCTCGTAGAGGACTCCGAGGACGACGCGCTGCTCCTCGAGCGGCGGCTGCGCGCGGCGTTTCCGCTCGCCGCGCTGCGGCGCGTGGACAGCGCCGAACGCATGCGCGCCGCGCTCGCCGAAGGCCCCTGGGACGTGGTGATTTCGGACCACGTGATGCCCGGGTTCGATTCGGAAGCGGCGCTCGCGCTGCTGCGCGAGTCGGGCAGCGACGCGCCGTTCATCCTCTACTCCGGGTGCCTCGACGAAGGCCGCGGCGCGCTCGCGATGCGCGTCGGCGCGAGCGACTGGATCGCCAAGCACGACCCGGCGCGCATCGTGCCGGTGATCGAACGGGAGCTGCGCAACGTGCGCCTGCGGCGCGAAAAGGAACGCGTCGAGCGCGAAGCGCGGGAACTCGCGAGCTACGACACGCTGACGCGCCTGCCGAACCGCTCGCTCTTCTGTCAGCAGGCGCAGCTGCGCCTCGACGCGATCGAGGCCGAGCGATCGGGCGCCGCGCTGCTCTACATCGACCTCGATCGCTTCATGCGCATCAACGAGACGCTCGGCTACGCCGCCGGCGACGCGGTCATGCGCCAGATCGCGGTGCGGCTGCGCGCCGGCGCGCCGGCGGGCAGCCTCGTCGCGCGCCTCGGGCAGGACGAGTTCGCGATCCTCGCCGCGGTCGCCGACGGCGCGCGCGAGCCGCGGCGCATCGCCGAGCGGCTCGCGCGCCGCTTCGCCGAGCCGATCGTCGTCAACGACCAGGAGTTCTACGTCACGCTGTCGGTCGGCGTGAGCCTGTACCCCGAGCACGGCAGCGATTGCGCCACGCTGCTCAAGAACGCCGAAAGCGCGGTGCATTTCGTCAAGCGCCTGGGCGGCAACGGCCACCGCGTCTATCAGGCCGAGCTGCAGGCGGCCAGTTGCGAAAGCCTGCGCCTGGAAAACGAGCTGCGCCACGCGATCGTGCGCCGCCAGCTGCACCTCGTCTATCAGCCGATCTACGACATCGCCGCGCAACGCGTGGTCGCAGCCGAGGCGCTGCTGCGCTGGCGCCACCCGGAGATGGGCCTCGTGCCGCCCGACCGCTTCATCCCGGTCGCCGACGACACCGGCCAGATCCACGCGATCGGCGCCTGGGTGCTCGAGCAGGCGTGCGCCGAGGCGCGCGCCTGGGGCGAGCGCTACGGCCGCCCGATCGCGGTCGCGGTGAACTTCTCCGCGACGCAGTTCCGGCACCAGCACTTCGCCGCGCGCGTGCTCGGCATCCTGCGCGCGAGCGGCCTGTCGCCGCATCTGCTCGAGATGGAGATCACCGAAGGTACCGCGATGCACGACGCCGAGGCCGCGGCCGAGGTGCTCGGCGCGTTCAAGCGCGCGGGCGTGCGCGTCGCGATCGACGACTTCGGCACCGGCTATTCGTCGCTGTCGTACCTGCGGCGCCTGCCGATCGACATCCTGAAGATCGACAAGTCGTTCATGCGCGACGTGCCGCACGACGCCGACAACCTCGCGATCGTGCGCACGATCCTCGCGCTCGGTCACGCGATGAAGCTCGAATGCCACGCCGAGGGCGTCGAGACGCCGGCGCAGCTCGAGCTGCTGCGCGCCGAGCGCTGCGCGCGCGCCCAGGGCTTTCTCCTCGGCCGTCCGGTCGAGGCGCGCGCGTTCGCCGAGCTGCTCGCGGCCGAGGACGGCGCGCCCGCGGCCGGCGGCGCGCCGCTCGTGCTCGCCGGCGCAGCCGGCTAGCCTCAGCCTTCTCGGATACGATTGCGCCCCTCGCGCTTTGCGGCGCGCAGCGCCGCGTCCGCCCGGCGCAGCAGTTCGGCGGGCGCCGCGCGACACGGCTCCTCGGCCGCAACGCCGATGCTCACCGTGAGCGCGAGCGCGACGCCCTCGGGCGTGCGGTGCGCGAGCGCCGCGACCGCGCTGCGCAGCCGCTCGGCGACGAGGCGCGCTTCCCGCGCCCCCGTGTCGGGCAGCAGCACGACGAATTCCTCGCCGCCCAGCCGGCAGACGCTGTCCTGAAGCCGCGCGGCTGCGCGCAGCGCGCGCGCGACCTCGACGAGCGCCGCGTCGCCCGCCTCGTGGCCGTGCTCGTCGTTTACGCGCTTGAAGTGGTCCAGGTCGACCGCCAGACAGGCGAGCGGCGCGCCGCGGCGCCGCGCCGCGGCGCACTCCTGCTCGAGGCGCGCGAGCGCGTAGCGGCGATTCGGAATGCCGGTGAGGGGATCGGTGAGCGCGGCCTGGTGCAGCCGGCGGTTGTTGAGCGCCAGCTCGCTCGCGAAACGCCGGATCGCCTCGGCGTCGCGCGCGCGCTCGGCCTCGCGCCGCACCGCGCGCAGGCCGGCGCGCAGCCGGGCCTGCAGCAGCCGCGGGTCGCACGGCGCGCACAAGACGTCGTCGGCGCCCGCCTCCATCGCGGCGAGCGCGCCGGCGAGCGTCGCCGCGTCGGCAAGGAGCACGAGGTGCATCGGCTGCGCGCCGGCTGCGGCACGCAGCGCACGCGCGAGCGCCGGCGGATCGGCATCCGCAACGCGGCAGTCGGCGAGCACCAGGCCGAGGCCCGCGGAGGCCGCCGAGGCGAGCGCCTCGGCGAGCGTGCGCACGCCGACGAACGGTACGCCGTCGGCGGCGAGCAGCTCGCGCACGCTGCGCCAGACGCCGTCGGCGGTCTCGAGCAGCAGCGCCCGCGGCGATGCCGCGTCCGCGCGCGCGGGCGCTGCCGGCTCTTGCGCGGCGAGCGCGACGAGCGGCCCGCGCGGCGCGGGCAGGCCGAGAAGCGGCGCCCAGTCTTCGGCGTGCCGCTCGACCTCGGCGGCGAGCGCCTCGAGCGCCTCGGCGTCGACGCCGAGCCGCGCGGCCTCGAGCAGCGCCGCGGCGCTGCGCTCGCTCCGGCGTTCGCGCGGCTCGGCGCCCGAACGCGCGATGTGCTGCGCGAGCGAAAGAAGCTGCGCGAGCCGCGCGATGCGCGACGCCTCGTCGCGGCGCGGTGCCTGCGGCGCGAAATGCGCCTCGATCGCCTCGAGCAGCGGCGGCGGAAAGCGCCAGGACTCGAGCATCGCGACGCTGAGCGTCGCGTGATCGAGCGCAAAGCGCGCGCGTTCGGTCGCGCGCAGCGCGTCGTCGGCGTCGGGCGCGGCGGCGAGCAGCGCGGCGTATTCGGCCGGATAGGCGGTCGCGAGCCCGAGCCGCCCGACGTGCGCGAGCAGCCCGCAGGTGAACGCCTCCTCGGGCGCGGCGAGCCGCAGCCGCGCGGCGAGCGTCTGCGCCGCGAGCCCGCGCAGCAGCGACTCGGTCCAGAAGCGCCGGTAGTCGAACGCCGCGCACGGCCCGCGCGCGTAGCGCTCGAGCAGCGAAAACGCGGCCGCGAGCTGGCGCACGGTGGGCACCCCGAGCCGCAGGATCGCCTCCGACAGCGACGCGGTCGGCCGGCGTGCGCCGAGCGCCGGTGCGTTCGCCGCCTTGATGAGCCGCCCGGCGAGCGCCGGGTCGGCCCGCGCGAGCCGCGCAAGCTGCGCGACCGAGACGTCGTCGCGCAGCGCGAGCCGCATCAGCTCGTAGGCGACGCCGTGCGGCGAAGGCAGCGCGTGCAGCCGCGCGATCTCCTCGCCGCGCAGGACCGCCGGCGCGAGCGCGTCGCGGCCGCTCATGGCGCGTGCGCCTTGCGCGGCCGGCCGAGCGCGGCCGCCCAGGCGAGCCCGGCGCGCGTCGCCTCGGCGAGATCGTCGTCGGAGAGCGCGGGCAACTGCGCGCGCAGGCGCGCCGCGGCGGCCGCGTCGTCGCGCTCGAGCGCCTCGGCGAGCGCAAGGAGCGCGCCGAGCGGGCCTGCGCCCTCTACGAGCGCGGCGCGGGTCTCGTCGTCCAGCGCGAGCCGGCGCGCGAGCTCGGCGCGCGCAAGGCCGGTCGCGGCGTCGAAAAGCGACACGATCCCGAGCAGGAACGCGCGCTCGCCCGCGCGTCCCAGGCGCTGCGCGAGCGCTTCCATCGTCTTTGCGCGCGCCGCCGCGGTCTGCAGCAGCGGATCGCTCGCGGGATCGGCGCCGCCCGCGCCGACGTATACGAGCAGCTGCAGCCACAGCCGCAACGGCGTGCGGCCGAGGTGCACGAGCGCCTCGCGCAGCGAGCCGATCGGCCGCGCAAGGCCGGCGGCGGCGCTGTTCACCAGCCGCAGCAGCCCGACGACGAGCGCCGGGTGGCGCCTTATCGCGCGCTCGATCTCGCGCTCGGAGGCGTCGCCGAGCACGAGCGCGAGGACTTCGAGCGCCGCCTCGCGCTGCGGATCGCGCCCCGCGCGCGCGAAGGTCTCCGGCCGCGCGAAGTAGTAGCCCTGAAAGAGGGCGAAGCCGCCGGCGGCGAAGCGTTCGTAGTCGGCCGCGGTCTCGACCTTCTCGGCGAGCAGCGTCACCCCGCCGAGCGCGTGCGCGACCGCGGCCGCATCGCCCCCGGCGAGCGCGGGCACATCCACCTTGACGATGTCGAGCAGCCCGAGCACCGGCGCGATCGCGGCGCGATCGCCCGCCCAGTCGTCGGCGGCGAGCCGGAATCCGCGCGCCTTCAGCTCGCGGCAGCGCGCCACGGTGGCCGGCGTGTACTCGATCGTCTCGAGGAGCTCGAGCACCGTGCGCTGCGCGGGCAGCAGCTCGACCAGGTCGCTCGCGAGAAAGTCCGCGTCGACGTTGATGAACGCCGGATGCGGTCCGAGCAGGTCGGCGAACGCCGGATCGGCGAACGCGCGCGCGGCGACGGTGGCGCTTGCGCGCATCGGGTCGCGGATCGGTCCGCCGCCGGCGGGGCGAAAGAGCAGCTCGTAGCCCGCGATGCGGCGCTCGCGGTCGAGGATCGGCTGGCGCGCGACGTACACGGCGCCCGCCTCAGCCGCGCGCGCCCGTGCGCGCCGCAGGCCGTCGTCGAACGCCGCCGCCTGCCGGCGGCCGTGCGTGGTTTCGCATTTCCTCGCCTTGCTAGAATCGCCGCGCCAGAGGCGGCGGCAGCCGATTCTCGGACGGTTATCGGCGGCCGCCGCCGGAAATAGAGGGGGATTTGGCGGTGAATTCCGCGCCTGTGTCCCGCGCCGACCGCGTAGCGTCGCCGGCATGACCGTCGCCGCACACGCCGAGGACCGGCCCGCGGCGCGGCTGCGCGCGCTCGTCGTCGAGGATTCCCCTGACGACTACGAGCTGATCGTACGCGCGCTCGCCGCCGGCCCCTGGCGCGTGCGCGCCGAGCGCGTCGAGGACGCCGCCGGCCTGCGCGCGGCGCTCGCCGGGGCCGACTGGGACGTGGTGATCTCGGACCACAATCTGCCGCAGTTCGACGCGTTCTCGGCCCTCGCGCTGGTGCGCGCGACCGAACCCGAAGTCCCCTTCATCATCGTCTCCGGGCGCATCGGCGAGGACGTCGCGGTCGACGCGATGCTCGCCGGCGCCGACGACTACGTCATGAAGCACAACCTCGCGCGTCTGCGGCCGGCGGTCGCCCGCTGTCTGGAGGCGCGCGCGCTCAAGCGCAAGGCGCGCGCCGCCGAGGCGCGCGAGCGCGAATCGGAGTCGCGGCTCGCGGCGATCGCCGCGCACCTGCCCGGGGTGGTGTTCCAGCTGCGCCAGCCGGCCGAAGGGGCCCCCGCCGAGTTCGTGTACCTCTCCGACGGCGCCGCCGAGCTGCTCGGCCGCACGCCCGCGCAGCTGCTCGCCAATCCGCGCGAGATCCTCGCGCTCACCGCAGGCCCGGGCGAGCCGCTCGCCGCGCGGCTGCGCGAATGCGCCGCAAGCGGCACGCCGCTCCTCTGGGAGGGGCAGGTGGGCGCAGGGCCCGAGGCGCGCTGGGTGTCGGTGTCGGCCTCGCCGCGCGCGGTGGGCGGCGGCGCGCGCGTCTGGGACGGCATCATGGTCGATGTCACCTCGCTCAAGAACGCCGAGGCGAAGCTGCGCGACCTCTCGGCCGACTGGGAGCGGCGCATGGAGGAGGAGCGCGCCGCCATCGCGCGCGAGCTGCACGACGAGGTGGGCGGAGCGCTCGCCGCGCTGAAGGCCGACGCCGCGTGGCTGCGCCGCCGCGTCGGCGCCGACCCCGCGGTGCACGAGCGCATCGACGACGTCGAGCGGCTGCTCGATGCGCTGATCGGCGCCACCACGCGCCTTGCGCAGGCGTTGCGGCCGGGCGCGCTCGACCTGGGACTTTCGGCGGCGCTCGAAGCGCGCACCGCGGAGGTCGCGCGCCGGCTGGGCATCGACTACCACTTCGCGACGAACGACGAGGAGCTCGCGCTTCCGGCCGATGCGGCGATGGCGCTCTATCGCGTGTTCCAGGAGGCGCTCACCAACGTCACGAAGCACGCCGCCGCGAGCCGCATCGAGGTGGAACTCTTCGCCACCGCGAGCGAGGTGACGCTGGAAGTGCGCGACAACGGGCGCGGGCTCGCGCCCGAGGACCTCGCCAAGCCCGGCCGCTTCGGCGTGCGCGGCATGCGCGAGCGCATCGCGCGGCTCGGCGGCTGGATCGAGGTGAGCGGCGAGCCGGGGCGCGGCACCACCGTGATGGCAGGGGTGCCGCGCGCGCGGCCGCAAGCGCGCGCATGATCCGCCTCGCGATCGCCGACGATCACGCGGTCGTGCGCCGCGGCATGCGCCAGATCGTCGCCGAAGGCGGCGACATCGAGATCGTGGGCGAAGCCGCCGACTACGCCGAACTGGTCGCGCTGCTGCGCCGGCACGCCTGCGACGTGCTGCTGCTCGACATCGCGATGCCGGGCAAGAACGGGATCGAGATTCTGAAGTCGGTGCGCGCGCTCTACCCGCGGCTGCGGGTGCTCGTGCTGAGCATGTACCCCGAGGAGCTGTACGCGCTGCGCGCGCTGCGCGCCGGCGCCGCCGGCTACCTCACGAAGTCGAGCGCGCCCGAGAAGCTGCTCGAGGCGATCCGCCAGGTCGCCGCCGGGCGCCGCTTCATCACGCCGCAGCTCGCCGAGGCGCTCGCCGAGCGCATCGCCGACCCGGCCGAGCGCGCGCCGCACGAGACGCTCACCGACCGCGAATTCCAGGTGCTGCGGCTGCTCGCCGCCGGGCGCAAGCTCTCGGAGGTCGCCGCCGAACTGTCGCTGTCGCCGAAGACGGTGAGCGTCTACCGCGCGCGCGTGCTCGAGAAGCTGCGCGTGCGCACGAACGCGGAACTGGCGCGCTACGCGCTCGAACACGGCCTGATCGAATAGCTCAGGCGGCGACGACGACGCGGTTCTTGCCGCTGCGCTTCGCCTCGTACATCGCGGCGTCGGCGCGCGCGATCAGCGCCTCGCGCGTCTCGCCCGGGCGCCGTTCGGCCACCCCGGCGCTGAAGGTGATCAGCACCTTGTGCTCGTGGTGCCGGAACAGGTGGCGCGTGAGCGCGTGCTGCACGCGCGCGACGACGCGCGCGGCCTCCTCGGCGTCGCTGCCGGGCAGCAGGATCACGAACTCCTCGCCGCCGTAGCGGGTGACCACGTCGGTCGGCCGCAGCGCCTGGCGCGCGACGCGCGCAAGGTGCGCGAGCGCCGCATCGCCCGCCTGGTGGCCGAGCCGGTCGTTCAGCGCCTTGAAGTTGTCCAGGTCGAGCACCGCGAGCGCAAGCGGCTCGCCGCGGCGTTCGGCGCGCGCGCACTCGGCGGCGAACGCCTCTTCCAGCCCGCGGCGGTTGAGCGCGCCGGTGAGCGCGTCCTCGCGCACCAGGCCGGCGACCGTCTCGAGCTCCTTCTCCAGCTCGGCGATGCGCGCCTGCTGCGCCTGCACGCGGCGGCGCGCCTCGACCAGCTCCTCGCGCGAGCGCAGCAGATCGGTCTGCATCTCGCGCGTGTCGGCGAGCAGCTCGCTCACCAGGCCGGCGAGCCCCGCCAGATCGCGCGCCTCGCCGATCCTGCGCGCGTACGCCGCGACCCGCTCGCTGTAGGCGCCGGTCGCGGCGCCGAGCGCGCCGATACGTTCGATGAACGCGCTCACCATCTCGCGCAGCGCTGCCTGCGCCTGCTCCAGTTGCTTGCGCATCGCCCCCTGGCGCACGATCACCGCGCGCAGCCCGCGCTCGACCTCGCGCATCGCGGCGACGTCGGGCGGCGCCGCGAGCAGCTTTTCCATCCGCGCGACCTGCGGCCCGACCCAGCGCTCGTCGGCGACGAGTTCGCCGAGGTTGCGCACCGCGAGTTGCAGCAGCGCGAGCGCCGCCGCGAGCACGTCGGCCTGCGTCTGGCCGCGCAGCTCGAGGTGGATCCAGAACTGGCGCAGCGCCTTTTCCTCGGCGCGCAGGTCGGCCATGTCGCGCGCCTCGCGCAGGCGCGCGGCGATCGCGCGCGCCTCCTCGGCGAGCGCCTCCGAATAGCCGAGGCGCGGCACCACCGCGTCGGTGAGGAGCCGCGCCGCCAGCTCGCGCAGAAAGCGCGCCTGCGCCTCGGCGCCGTCGGCGTCCTCGGGCAGCCCGCCGATCTCGCGATAGACGCGCGCGTAGTGCTCCGGGGTCGGCGCAAGGCGCCGCAGCGCGAGCTGACGGATCGTCTCGCGCGCGATCTCGGTCGGCCCGGCGCCCGCCGCCACTGTCCCGCCCCTCCTACAGCAGGTCGAAGAGCGAGAGCGACGTCAGGCGCACGTAGGCGCGCTGCGCCGCTTCGAGCGCCGTCTGCTGCGCGGCGAAACGGCTCGCGGCCTCGGCGTAGTCGAGCGCGGCCAAGCGCGCCGCGTCGGTCTCGTGCTGGAGCTTCTCGGCCGAAACGAGCGCGCCGAGCGCTTCCAGCTCGGCAAGCCCCGCGCCTGCGCGCGCGCGCGCTTCGAGCACCCGATCGAGCGCGCGATCGAGCGCGCCGAGCCCGGAGGCGATCGCGTTCGCGACCGCGGCGCGGCCGGCGGCGCCTGCCGCCGGCTGCGCGAGCCGTTCGGCGAGCGCGCGCAGGGTGTCGAACACGCTCGCCGCGCCGCTCGGTGCGACGTCGAACGAATCGCCCGCGGCGGGCGTGCCGGTGAGCACGAGGCGCACGCCGTCGAACTCGATCGCCCGGCCGCTCGCGTACGGCGCGCCGGCGACGACCGTCGTCCCGGTATCGAGGTCCACCACGTCGTAGGCGGGCGGCGTGCCGGCGCCGAACTGGATGCGGTAGCGGTGGCCGGTGAGCGCGGCCGGATCGGTCACCGTGCCGCCGTCGTGCACCACGGTGCCGGCGTTCGCGGCGCCCGCCTCGACGCGGAACCAGCCGTTGCCCTGCGGTACGCGATCGAAGAGCCAGGCGCCGCTCAGCGCGACGGTCATCAGGCGGCCCTCGGCGACCGCGAGCGCGCGCTCGCCCTCGTCGCCCTGATAGACGACGCCGGCAGCGGTCTCGGCGAACGGCTGCGTCGCGCCGCGATAGCCCGAAAACAGGTACTGCCCGTCGGCGTCGCGCGCGTTGGCGAGCGCGAGCAGCTCGGCGAGGTTTGCGCGCAGCGCCTGCGCGAGGCTCGCGCGGTCGGCGTCGCCGAGGGTCGGCGCGTTCGCCTGCACGAGCAGCTCGCGCGCGCCCTGCAGCGTCTCGGTCGCGCGCGCGAGCACCGCCTCGGCGAGCGCGAGGTTCGAGCGCGCGCTCGCCTGCGCCGCCTCGTACTGCGCGGCGCGCGCCGCCGCATCGCCCGCGCGCAGCGCCTGCGCCGCCGCGAGCGGATCGTCCGAGGCCGCAAGCAGCCGCCGGCCGGTCGAGAGCTGCTGCTGCGTGCGCGCCCACTCGGCCTGCTGGCGCGAGATCGCGCGCGCGCCGGTCTCGAACAATAGCGACGTGCTGATCCTCACTTCAGCGTCCTCCGAGTTCGAGCAGCGTCGCAAAGAGCGCTTCGGCGACCGCGAGCGCTTTTGCCGACGCCTGCCAGGCCTGCTGGTAGCGGAGCAGGTTCGCCGCCTCCTCGTCGAGGTTCACCCCGGAAAGCGTCTGACGGTCCGCCTCGGCGTGCGCCGCGAGCCGACCGAGCGCCTCCTCGTTCACCTGCAGCTCGCGCGCGCGGCTGCCGACCGCGCCGACGAGCGCGCTCCAGGCCTCGCCGTAGGTCGCCGCGCCCGCCTCGATCCCGCGCGCGCTCTGCAGCGCCGCGAGCGCGAGCGCGTTGCGGTTGTCGCCGATGCCGCCGGCGTTCGCCTCGACGACGAACACGTCGCCGGCGGCGGGGGCGCCCGCGATCGCGAGCGTCCAGCCGTTGAAGCGAATCGGCGCGCCGCTCGTGTAGGCAAGGCCGCTCGGGTCGCCGGTGCCGACGCCGCTCACGTCGAACGTGTTCGGCCCGGTGAAGGTGATCGTCACTGTCTGCGCGAGGTTCGGATCGGGCGGCGGCGGGCCGTCCACCGCGAGCGCGGCGACCGTCGCGCTTCCGGCGTTCGCGGGCGCGCTCGCGGCGCGGATCGGCAGCGCGGCGGCGATGCGGCGCGGCTCGCGCACAAGGAGCGCGAACTCGGCGGCGCCGGCCGCCGTCGGCTCGATGCGGAAGGAATCGCCCGCCGCAGGCGTGCCGGCGGCGAGCGCGAGCGTCACGCCGTCCACCGTCTGCGGCAGCGTGGCAAAAGACCAGCGCGTTCCGTCGGCGAGCCGCTCGACCTGCCAGGCGGCGCCGTCCCAGAGCACGCGGTAGGCGCTCGCGCGAAGCGCCGAGGCGTCGGCGAGCGTCGCCGAAAGCTCGGCGTCGCCGGCGTTCGTCGCGCGCGCCGCGACCTGCGGCGCGGCGACCGCGAAGAACGCCGCGCCGGGCGCGCCGTCGAGGTCCTGCCCGAGCCGGTGCCGATCGTTCACCTGCGCCGCGAGCGCGATCGCGATGCGCCCGAGCGCGGCGCGCGCGCCAGCGAGATCGGTGTCGCGGAACTCGACGATCGCCCCGAGCCGGCCGCCCGCGAGGTCGGCCGCGCGCAGCGCGACCGGCACCGCGCCCGCTTCGAGCACCACGGCGACGTTCTGCGGCCACTCCGGATCCGGCCGCGCCGCGAGGCGATACGCGTTTGCGCCGACGACGAGCGCCCCTCCGCCGCCGACGAAGACGTTGAGGCTCCCGTCGGACTGCGCGACCGCGGTCGCGCCCACTTCGCGCGCGAGCGCGCGCAGCAGCCGGTCGCGTTCGTCGAGCAGGTCGTTCGGCGGCTGCGTGCGCGCGCCGACCGACGCGGCTTCGAGGATGCGCCGGTTCAGCTCGGCGATGCGCGCGGCGGCGGCGTTCACCTCGGCGACCGATTCCTCGATCTGGCGGTTGGCGCGCGCGCGCAGCTCCGTCATGCGCGCATCGAGCCCGCGCAGCCGCGCGGCGAGCGCCTCGGCACGCGCAACGAGCGCATGCCGCGCCGCAGAATCGGCCGGATGCGCGGCGAGTTCGTTCAGCCCGCCGAAGAACGCCTGCAGCGCCGGCGCAAGGCCCGCCTGGGGGTCGGCGACGAGGTCGTCGAGCGTGCGCAGCCGCGCGGCGAGTTCCGCCGCCGCGGTCGCGCGCGACTCGGCCGCGCGCGCTTGCGTCGCGAGCAGCTCGTTCCAGGCGCGGCGCACCGTCTGCACCGCGACGCCGGCGCCGAGGTAGCCGGCGCCGCTGTAGGCGGGCACCGGCGTCGTCTGCACGACGTGCTGGCGCGAAAAGCCCTCCGTGTTGACGTTCGCGACGTTGTGCGCGGTGGTCGCAAGGCCCGCGCGCGCCGCAGCGATGCCGCTCGTCGCGATGCCGAAGATCGAGGTCGCCATGGCGGACTCGCTTCTCGGGTGGTTATCGGCCGGGGCGGCGATTTCTCGAGCGCTTCAGGCAAGGCGCTGCGCGAGCCGGATCGCGCGCGCGAGTTTTTCGCCGTACGCCGGGTCGGTCGCGTAGCCCGCGCGCGCGATCGCCTGCGCGAAGCGCTCCGGCTCGCCGCGCGCGGCGAGCGCTTCGGCGTAGCGGGGGCTCGCGGCGAGCAGCCGCGCGTAGTCGGCGAACGCCTCCGCGTAGGACCCGTAGGCGCGGAAGCGCTCGATGCGCCGCTCGGGGCGGCCGCCGACGTACTCGACGGTCGCCGCCTCGACCGAGGCGCCGCGCCAGCCGGGGCCCGCCTTGATGCCGAAGAGGTTGTAGGTCGGGCTTCCGTCGGCGCGCCGGATCTCGCGCGCGCCCCAGCCGGATTCGAGTCCCGCCTGCCCGAGGATGAACGCCGCCGGAAGGCCGGTCGCGCGGCTCGCCTCGCGCGCCGGCGCGAGCATCCGCGCGACGAACGCCGCCGCGCGCTCGGAGCCGGCCTCCTCGAGCGCCTGCGTCGCCGCCTGCGGGCCGGCGCTGCGCACGTTGCGCGCGAGCTGCCGCTCGATGAGCGGCGCAAGGCCGATCGAGCGGCCCGACAGCTCGCGCGCCCACGCCTCGTCGAGCATGCCCTCGTACATGCGACCGGCGCTGCCCACGAGCGGATCGAACCGCGGCGTCGCCTCGCGCATCGAACGAAGCAGCATCTGCACGAAGATGCGCTCGAACTCGACCGCCGCCTGCCGCACCGCCTTCTGCGGATCGGTGCGCGCCTCGCGTTTCAGGGCCGCGAGCGCCGGATCGACCGGGGACGTCGCCATCAGATGATCTCCAGTTCGGCGCGCAGCGACCCCGCGGCCTTGAGCGCCTGCAGGATCGAGACGAGGTCCTGGGGGCTTGCGCCGAGCAGGTTGAGCGCCTTGACAACGTCGGCAAGGCGCGCGCCCCCTTCGAGATAGAAGAGGTCGCCGCGCTCCTGCCGAATCTGGATGTCGGCCCGCTCGGTGACCACGGTCTGCCCGCCCGAGAGCGGCGCCGGCTGGCTCACCTCGGGCGTCGCGCTCACCGTGATCGACAGCCCGCCGTGCGCGACCGCCGCCGGCGCAAGGGTCACCGCCTGGTTCATCACCACCGAGCCGGTGCGCGCGTTGATCACCACCTTCGCCGCCGCGGTCGCCGCCTCGACCGGCACGTTCTCGAGCTCGGCGAGGAAGGCGACGCGCTCGGCCTCGCCCGAGGGCACCGGCACCTCCACCGTGCGCGCATCGCGCGCGATCGCTGCGGCGCCGAGCCGCGCGCGGATCGCCTCGGCGACGCGGCGCGCGGTGCCGAAATCGGACGCGTGCAGCTCGAGGCGCACCGTGCCGTCTGCGCCGATCGCGCTCGGCACCGCGCGCTCGACGGTCGCGCCTGCGGGGATGCGGCCGGCATTGAGCTGGTTCACCTGCGCGCGCGAGCCGCCGGCGGCGGCGCCCGCACCGCCCACCACCACGTTTCCCTGCGCGAGCGCGTACACCTGGCCGTCTGCGCCCCGGAGCGGGGTAAGAAGCAGCGTACCGCCGCGCAGGCTCTTTGCGTTGCCGAGCGAGGAGACGGTGACATCGAGCGTCTGGCCGGGACGCGCAAACGGCGGCAACACCGCGGTCACCATCACCGCGGCGACGTTCCGCAGCTGCAGGCTCACGCCCGGCGGCAGGTTGACGCCCATCTGCCCGAGCATCGAGACGACGCTCTGCACCGTAAACGGCGTCTGCGTCGTCTGGTCG
>JAOAFL010000057.1 GCA_026416295.1 Burkholderiales bacterium
CGTATTCGTCGAGGTAGCGGCGAAAGCCCTCGGCGGTGCGCGCAAGCGCCGCGTAGCGCGCAAGATGCGCGTCGTCCACGCCGTAGCAGCCGACCCCGCCCAGGGGCCGCGCCCCGCCCGGCGCCGGCGCGAGCGCGGTGACGTAGAGCGAGGCGATGACGCCCGGGGCGAGCAGCTCGTCTTCCAGCATGTCGCCTGCGCGGCGCTCTTCGAACGTGACAAAGCAGGCGCGCGCCGCATGCGCCATCGTCGCCAGTTCCCGGCGCCTGCCGACCCAGACGTTGCCGGCCTCATCGGCCCAGCGCGCGTGAAAGAGCGCCACCTCCGGCTGGATCGCGCGCGCAAGCAGCACCGGTCCAGAACCGAAGGGATCCTCGATCGCCTTCCAGTCGTCGCGGCGCGCGACGAGGTCCGAGCCGAGGACGCCCCGAAGCGGCATGAAGGGTACGCCTTTTTCCGCCGCCTGCAGCGCCGTATGCACCATCGGGCAGGTGCTGTCGCGCATGCGCACCGCGCCCTTCTCGACCGCCTCGGTAAAGCGCGGCGCGGCGCCCCCCTCGCCGAGCGAAACGGCGCTCGATTCGATCTCGGCGACGCAGCCTGCGCCGACGAGCAGATCGGCGGGAAAGCCGAGCACCGGGACGCCGAGCAGGCGCAAGCCCCGTGCCCTTCGCCGGATGAGCGCGCGCACCACCGCCATCGGCGGCATCGAGTAGTCGGGCGGGAGCGCGAGGAGCGCGCCGTCCGGGATCGCCGCGGCGATTTCCTCCGGGCCGGAAAAGAACCGCGGCTCGTTCGCCGGCAGCGCGTCGATCATCCGCTGTGCGGAAAGCCGGCGGCGTCGTTGATGTTCTTCACCGCCTCCGGCACGCGGCCGGCCAGTTCAGCCGCCGAGCGTGCCTGCTCCTTGCCGCAGGCGGCGCATTTGTAGAGCGGCGTCAGGATCTCGGCCCGGAAGGGCGGTGCGCCTTCGAAGGCGAGCTCCAGCGTAAAAGTCCCCTCGCGCCCGGCCTGCCCCGGTAGCTGCGCGCCACAGGCGCAGTAGTACTTCTTGAAGAGCATCCCCTTCGCTTCGGCGCCCGGTACCTCGGTCCCTGCCCGCTCGCGCAGCGTGCGCATCAGCCACACCATGAAATCGCGGTGCACCGGCACCGCGTGACCCTTGGCGCACCTGAGCAGCGGAAGCCCGAGCAGGGTGAGCACCATCGGCGGCTCGCCGGCCGAGACGCGCTCGAGCGTCGCCGGCTCGAGAACGCCGCCGCAATGCGCGCAATGCCTCACCTTGTCTGCCATGCCTCCTCCTTCGCCCTAGGCGGTTCCTCCCACCGTAAGGCCGTCCACGCGCAGCGTCGGCTGACCCACTCCCACGGGCACGCTCTGGCCGTCCTTGCCGCAGGTGCCGATGCCGGAATCGAGGGCGAGATCGTTGCCGATCATCGCGACGCGGGTGAGCACATCCGGGCCGTTGCCGATGAGCGTTGCGCCCTTCACCGGCCGCGTCACCTTGCCGTCCTCGATCAGATACGCCTCGGAGGCGGAAAACACGAACTTGCCGTTCGTGATATCGACCTGCCCGCCGCCGAAGTTGACCGCGTAGAGGCCCTTGGCGACGCTCGCGATGATCTCGCCGGGATCGTGCGGCCCGGCGAGCATGTAGGTGTTGGTCATGCGCGGCAGCACCAGGTGCGCGAACGATTCGCGCCGACCGTTTCCGGTCGGCCGCATCTTCATCAGGCGCGCGTTCAGGCTGTCCTGCAAGTAACCGCGCAGGATCCCGTCCTCGATCAGCACCGTGCGCTGCGTCGGGTTGCCCTCGTCGTCCACCGTGAGCGAGCCGCACCGACCCGGGAGCGTGCCGTCGTCGACCACCGTCACGCCGGGGGCGGCGACGCGCTCGCCCAGGCGCCCGGCGAACGCCGAGCTCCCCTTGCGGTTGAAGTCCCCCTCCAGCCCGTGCCCGACCGCCTCGTGAAGAAGAATGCCCGGCCAGCCCGGCCCGAGCACCACCGTCATCGTGCCCGCCGGCGCCGGCACCGCCTCGAGGTTGACGAGCGCCTGCGACACCGCGCGCCGCGCGTATTCCTCGAGCACCGCGTCGGTGAAGAAGCCGTAGTCGGTGCGGCCGCCGCCGCCGGCCACCCCGGTCTCGCGCCGGCCGCGGCTTTCGGCGATCACCTGAAGCGAAAGCCGCACGAGCGGGCGCACGTCGGCGGCGAGCACGCCGTCGGAGCGCACGACGAGCACGACCTCGTAGCGCGCGGCAAGACTCGCCATCACCTGAACGATGCGGGGATCGAGCGCGCGGCACTTTCGTTCGAGCCGCTCGAGGAGCGCCACTTTTTCCTCGGCGGCGAGCGAGCCGAGCGGATCGAGCGGCTCGTAGCGCGGCCGCGCGCGCTGGCGGCGCGCAAGGCGCGCGGCGCGGCCGCCGCCTGCGGCGGCGATCGCCCGCGTCGCGCGTGCGGCATCCGCGAGGGCGCGCGGGCTGATGTCGTCCGAATACGCGAACGCGGTCTTCTCGCCCGCGATCGCGCGCACGCCCACCCCCTGCTCGATGTCGAAGCTGCCGGATTTGACGATGCCCTCCTCCAGGGTCCAGCTCTCCGAGCGCGCGTACTGGAAATAGAGGTCGGCCCAGTCGAGCCGGCGCGCGGCGAGCGTGCCGAACACCGCTTCGAGCTTTGCGGTTTCGAGGTCGTTCGGCGCGAGCAGATACTGCTCGGCGGTGGCGAGTGCGACATCGGTCTTCATGGGGCGATTGTGCTCCGTTCTGCGCGGGGTCAGTGGCCGCCCGCGCTCGGCCGGGTCGGGTCGTCGACGTTCGCCGACGGTAGCTCCGGGGCGCGCACCTGCTCGACCTTCGGGTCGGCCCAGGTTCCGGTCACCCGGTACTCGAACGCGGCGATCTGCCCGAGAGGGTCCTTGAGGATTTTTTGCGCGAGCATGGTCGCCACCCCGGCGACCGGGTTGATCAGGCCGACCACCGTCGAGGCGACGCCGTCCATGCGCGGCACCACCCGCACCTGCAGGTTCTGCGCCTCGAGGTTGAGGTCCACCAGCCCGCTGATCGTCACATGCGCGGCGGGGCCCGCCATGCGGAAGTCCTGTGTCGTCATCACCCCGCGCTCGACGGCGAAGGTTGCGCCGATGGTGTCGAACTTGAACCCCTTCGCGAACACGTCGCGGAAATCGAGCGCGATCCGGCGCGGCAGCATCTGCAGGCTCATCAGCGCGACGAGCTTGCCGACGCCGGGCTCGATCTCGAGGAACTGGCCGTCCTCGACGTCCATGCGCAGCCGGCCGGCGAGCGTCGCGTAGTCGAGCAACACCGGATCGCCGCGCCACTCGAGCCGCCCCTGAAGCCGACCGCGGCCGCCCTTCACCTGCTCGGGATAGCCGACGCGCTCGAGCAGCGCGCCGAGGTCGGAGACCTCGAGCGCGAATTCGAGCGCGGTGCGCGAGCCGCCCTCGGTCTGCCAGACGCCCTTTGCGGCGAGCGACGCCTCCGCGTTCACGACCGCGAGCCGCTCGATTCGCCACGTGGCGCCTTCGTGGCGCGCGGCGACCTCCAGCCGTCCGAGCTTGCGGCCCCGGTGCGCGAAGTTCTCGACCACGATGTCGAGCGACGGAAGCGTCTTCTGCGCATCGCCGGGCTTCGCCCCCGGCGCGTCCTCGGGAACCACGAAGTGCTTCAGGCGCGCGATCAGCCGGCCGCCGCCCTCGGCGCGGTAGAGCAGGTCGCCCGAGAGTTCTGCGGCTGCGACGCTCGCCGACCAGCCCGTCGGCTCTGTCGCGCCCTGCAACGCGACCTCGCGCAGGCGCTTGCCGAACGCGTCGAGGATGCCGACGCGCAGATCGAAACTCGCGCCGCCGTCGGTCGCGCCGCCGCCTTCTTCGAAGAGCGGCAGCCAACGGTCGAGGTCGAGCGCCGGAAGCGACCCGCGCACGGTGAGGCCGCGGCGCTCGGGCAAGCGCGTCTCGATGCCGGCAGCGGGGTTGAGAAGCACGAGCGCGCGCTGCGTCTGCAGCGCGCCGCGGGAATCCGCGGTGCGCAGGAACTCCGCCGCCACCACGCGCCCGCTCGGCGGGCCGAGCGCGAGCGAGACGCGCTCGCGCCCCTCGCCGGGGGTCAGTTCGATGCGCAGCGGCAGGACATCGATCGCCCGCTTTGCGAGCGGCACCGGCAGCGCGCTCGCGACACCCTGCAGCGGCGATTCGAACACGAAGCGAAAGCGCCCGTCGGTCATCGTCGCCGTCGCGGTGTAGTCGGCGGCGCCCGCAAGGCGCCGACGCCACGGGTGGTCGAAGAGCGGCGCGATCGCCTCGACGCTCGCGCGCCCGCGCGCGACGATCGTCGTCGGCGCGCCCGCGCGGCCGCCGCCCGAAATCGTCACCGGCCCGCCGAGCAGCGTCGCGCGCAGCTCCTGCAGCGTGAACGAAGACTCGGTGAACGACACCCGGCCGCTCGCGGCCGAAAGCGGCGGCAACCGCTCGCCGAGCGCGATCGTGTTGGCGGCGAACTGGTACTCGCCGGCGACGCGCGTGCGCTCGAGGTGTTCGAGCGGCAGATCGAGCCGCAGGCGCAGCCGTCCCCGGCCGCTCGCGCCGATGCCTTCGGGCAGCCCCTCGGCCAGATGCCGCGCCGGGCTCGTCTGCAGAAAGCGCAGGAATTCCGCCGTCGCGCCTTCGGCCTGACCGTCGACGATCAGGTGCGTCTCGGAGGCGAGCAGGCTCGGTATGCTCGCGCGCACCCCGGCAAGGCGCGCGCCGAGAATCGCGCCCGAGCGGGCGACGATCTCCATGCGGTCGCGCTCGAAGAGCAGTTCGGCCTCGAGCGCCTCGAGCCGCGGCCACCCCTCGGCGTAGTCGAGCACGCCGCCCGAGATCTTCGCCGCCACCTGGAACTGTCCGCGCGCGGAATCGGCGAACGGAAACTCGCGCAGATCGCCCTTCAGGCGCAGCCGCGCCTCCTTCACGGTTCCAGCGAGCACCGCGGTCTCGACCCAGCGCCGGGTCTCCGGGCCCATGATCGAGCCGAGCGGCAGATAGCGCGCGGTGGCGCGACCGTCGGCGCGCGCGAGCGTCGCGGTGAGATCGACCACCCCGGGACCCGCCGGCGCGCTGCGCCAAGTGCCGTAGGCCGAGCCGGCGAGGTCGGCGTTCGCGAAATTGAGAGTCGCGAGCCGCACCGCGAGCGCGCCGCCCGGCTCGCGCTCCCACACGATCTCGCCCGCGAGCGAGTCAAGCCGCAGGCGCGGCTGCGGGAAAACGCGCGGCAGCTCGATCGCCGCCTTCTGTGCGGCGAGGTAGAGCGTGCCGCGCTTCTCGTTCGCCTCGAGGCTGCCGGTCAACCCGTCGAACCCCGGCAGCTTGCCCCAGGCGCGCGAGGCGAGATCGGCGAACCGCATGCGCGCGCTGTAGGCCGCCGGCGCGGGAAACTCGCCCGACCATTCGAGCCGCGCATCGAGCAGGCGCCCCTGCGGCGCGGCCTCGGCGAGCACGCGGCGCAGATCGGCCGGCAGCGGCAAGTATTCGGCAAGATGCGCAAGCGGCGCGAGCTCGAGCAGGCTCGCGCTGAAGGCGCCGTGCTGCGGCTTTGCGCCCTCGGCCGGCGCCCAGAGCAGGCGCGCGCTCGTCGCGGTCATCGGCGGCAGGTTCGGCGCCGAAAGCGCGAGGTTGCGCACCCCGAATTCGTAGCCGTGCCCGGCCGCGCGCGCCTGAAGTCTTCCCTCGACGCTCGCGACCGAAAGGAGCGGCAGCTCGGGGCCGAGGCGCGCGGCGACGTTCGCGAGCGCGACGTCGGCGGTCGCGCGCGCAAGCCGCCCGGCCGCGAGCGTCAGCCAGACGCGCAGCGCGCCGGTACCCGAGCGCACCTCGAGCGGATAGTCCACCCAGGCTCGCCAGCCGGCGAGATCGGTTTGGCCCAGCTCGGCGTAGACGCGCCCGTTCCAGGCGGCGAGGTCCTCCAGCCGCGTTCCGAACAGCTCCGCGCGCAGCTCGAGGCCGGGCGCAAGATGCCGCGGCGGACGCGCGCTCAGGCCGATCGCGTGCCGCTCGCCGTCATTGCGCATGCGGAAGTTGAGCGCCTCGAGCGCAAGCGGCGGCGCGCCGCGCAGCTCGTCGGTCCAGACGACTTCGGCGTCGCGGATCACGATCTCGTCCTGCGCGAGCAACCAGTCGGAAAGCCGCCCGCCGCCCTCGGTGCCCGCGATCTCGATCCCGCCGACGGTGATCGCGCCGTTCGAGTCGCGCCGGATCGCGAGCCGCGGCCCCTCGATGACGACCGAGGCGAGCCGCAGCTCGCGCGCTGCGAGCGTGCGCCAGGACACGACGTTTTCGACCTCCGGCAACACGAGCGCCTCGCGCCCGTCGCGGTCGTAGATGCGCACGTCCGAGATCGACAGCCGCGGTCGCAGCCCCGCCCAGTCGGTCTCGATCGCGCCGATTTCCACCGGCAGGCCGATCGCACGCGAGAGCTCCGCCACGATATCCTCGCGCCAGCGCTCGATGTTCGGCAGCACCCAGTAGCGCAGCGACAGCACGAGCAGCGCGAACGCGAAGAACGCGGTCCACGCGAGCACTTCGAGCGCGAGGACGAGCCGTTTGATCAGGATGCGCATGCGGGTTCGGGCAGTCGCTCCGTGCGTGAGGCAGCCGGAACGCGAAAACGTTCCGGCGCGGGGTGCGCCGCGCTCGCGCCCATTGTAGCGGCAAATGCCGGAGCCGATTCCGAAAATCGATCTGTCGCGCGCCGCCCAGCGAATGCTCGCGGCGCGGCCCGAGCTTGCGGCCGAACTTCAGGCGCGCCGCCCCTTCGGCGCCGAGGAGATCGCCGCCGCGCTCGAAGGCGCCGCGGCCGACGACGAAGCGACGCTGCGTCGGCGGCTGCGACGGCTACGCGCGCGCGTATTCCTGCGCACGATGGCGCGCGACCTTTCGGGCGAAGCCGACCTTGCCGAGGTCTGCGGCACGATGAGCGAGCTCGCCGAGCAGCAGATCCGCGTCGCGCTCGAATGGCTCGGCGTCCCCGACCTGATCGTCGTCGCGATGGGAAAGCTCGGCGGCCGCGAGCTGAACGTCTCCTCGGACATCGACCTCGTGTTCGTTCATCCGACCGGCGAGCCCCCGGAGCGGCTCGACCGGGCGGCGCGGCGGCTGATCCGCCTGCTCGACGAGATCACCGAGGACGGGTTCGCGTTCCGCGTCGACATGCGGCTTCGCCCCTACGGCAACGCCGGGCCGCTCGTTGCGAGTCTGGACGCGCTCGAAGCGTACTTCGTCACGCAGGGCCGCGACTGGGAGCGCTACGCCTGGATCAAGGCGCGCCCGCTCACCGGGGCCGATCACGCGGCGCTCGAGGAAATCGTGCGACCGTTCGTCTACCGCAAGTATCTCGATTACGCGATGCTCGCGGCGATGCGCCGTCTGCACGCCGAGGTGCGGCGCGAGGTCGAGCGGCGGGATCTGGCCGACGACGTCAAGCTCGGGCCCGGCGGCATCCGCGAGATCGAGTTCGTCGCGCAGGTGCTGCAGCTCATCCGCGGCGGGCGCGATCCGGCGCTCGCGGTGCGGCCGACGCTCGCGGCGCTCGCGGCGCTCGGCGAGCGGCGGCTGCTGCCCGCGGAGGCCGTGCGCGAGCTTTCGCGGGCGTACGTATTCCTGCGGCGCCTCGAGCACCGCCTGCAGTACCTCGACGACGCGCAGCGCCACCGGCTGCCGGCCGAGGAGGCGGACCGGCTGCGCCTTGCGCGCATGATGGACTGCACCGACTGGGCGGAGCTTTCCGCGCAGCTCGCGCAGCACCGCGCCGCGGTCGCGCGCCACTTCGGCGCGGTGCTCGGCGAGAAACCCGACGAAGGCGACCTGCCCTGGCCCGAGCACCCGCGCGCCGAGGCGCTGCGCGCGAGCCAGCGCTACGCGCAGCTTCCGGCCGATTCGCGCCGGCGCGTGGACGTGATCGTGCCGCTTCTTGCGCGCGCCGCGCAGCGGACCGCCGATCCCGAGCGCACTTTTGCGCGCGCGATGGACCTCGTGGAATCGATCGCGCGGCGCGCCGCGTATCTCGCGCTGCTCGCCGAGCACCCGCAGGCGCTCGAGCGCGTCGCGCGCATCGTCGGCGCCTCGCCCTGGGCGGCGCAGTACGTCGCGCGCCACCCGCTCGTCCTCGACGAGCTGCTCGATGACCGCGTGCTCTACGCCGCGCCCGACTGGGAGGCGTTCGAACGCGCGCTGCGCGAGCAGATCGCGGCGGCCGCCGGCGACACCGAACGGCAGATGAACGTGCTGCGCGAGCAGCACCAGGCGCAGGTGTTCCGGCTGCTCGCGCAGGACCTCGCGGGGCTGCTCACCGTCGAGCGGCTCGCCGACCACCTCTCCGACCTCGCCGACCGGGTGCTCGGGGTCGCGCTCGAATGCGCCTGGCGCGAGGTGAGGAACCGCCACCGGGAGGTGCCGCGCTTTGCCGTCATCGGCTACGGCAAGCTCGGCGGAAAAGAGCTCGGCTACGCCTCCGACCTCGACATGGTGTTCCTGTACGACGATCCGGACGAGCGCGCCGAGGAAAACTACCTGCGCCTTGCGCAGCGCTTGAACATCTGGCTCACCGCGACCACCGCTTCCGGGCAGCTCTTCGAGACCGATCTGGCGTTACGGCCTTCCGGCTCGAAGGGCCTGCTCGTGTCCTCGCTCGCCGGCTTCGAGCGCTACCAGGAGGAGTCGGCCTGGGTCTGGGAGCACCAGGCGCTCACGCGCGCGCGCTTCTGCGCCGGCGACCGGGAGATCGGCGAGCGCTTCGAGGCGATCCGCGCGCGCATCCTCATGCGCGCGCGCGATCCCCGGGCGCTCGCGCGCGAAGTGCGCGCGATGCGCGAGAAAATCCACGCCGCGCATCCCAACCGCTCGGGGCTGTTCGACCTCAAGCACGATCCGGGCGGCATGATCGACATCGAGTTCGTCGTGCAGTACCTCGTGCTCGCGCACGCGCACCGCCACCCGCGCCTCACCGGCAACCTCGGCAACATCGCGCTCCTTGCGATCGCCGCGGAGCTCGGCCTCGTCGATGCCGCGCTCGCCGAGCGCTGCCGAAACGCCTACCGCGAGTTCCGCCGGCTGCAGCATGCGCTGCGGCTCGCGGGGGAAAAGTACGCGCGCGTTGCGCCCGAGCGCGTGGGCGCGCACGTCGCCGCGGTGCGCGAACTCTGGCGCGCGGTGTTCGGCGAGCCGCGCCCCGTCGCCTAGGCGAGGCGGATCACGGCGCAAGGCGCCGCGTCGTTTCGGAATCGAACCAGTGCAGCTGCGCGGCCTCGAAGCCGACGGGCACGCGGCTGCCCGGCGCCGGCCGCGGCCCGGGGCCCGTGCGAAGCACGATTTCGTGCGCGCCGAGCCGGCCGTGCACCAGCTGATCGGCGCCGAGCTGCTCGACCATCTCCACCTCCATCTCGAAGGCGTCGCCCCCGAGCCGAAGGTGCTCGGGCCGCACGCCGAGGACGAGCCGCCGCCCGGCGAACGCGGCCGCCGGTCGCGGCAGCCGCAGCCGCGCGCCGTCCAGCTGCGCGCTCGCGCCGTCTGCGCTCACCGTCGCCGCGAGGAGGTTCATCGGCGGCGAGCCGATGAAGCCGGCGACGAACGTGCTCGCCGGCCGCGCGTACACCTCCTCGGGGGTGCCGATCTGCTCGACGCGACCGGTGTTCATCACGACGATCCGCTCGGCAAGGGTCATCGCCTCGATCTGGTCGTGCGTGACGAAAAGGCTCGTCGTCCTCAGCCTGCGGTGCAGTTTCTGGATTTCGAGGCGCGTCTGCACGCGCAGCTTCGCGTCGAGGTTGGACAGCGGCTCGTCGAACAGAAACGCCGCCGGCTCGCGCACGATCGCGCGGCCCATCGCGACGCGCTGGCGCTGCCCGCCCGACAGTTCGCGCGGCTTGCGCGCTAGAAACGGCACGAGCTCCAGCATCTCGGCCGCCGCCCGCACCCGGCGCTCGATCTCCGCCTTCGGCATGCCGCGGATTCTCAGCCCGTAGGCCATGTTGTCGAACACGTTCATGTGCGGGTAGAGCGCGTAGTTCTGGAACACCATCGCGATGTTGCGGTCCTTCGGCTCGACGCCGTTCACGCGCCGCCCGCCGATCACGACGTCGCCCGCGCTCGCCTCCTCCAGACCCGCGACGATGCGAAGGAGCGTGCTTTTGCCGCAGCCCGAGGGCCCGAGGATGACGATGAACTCGCCGTCGGCGATCGCGATGTCCACGCCGTGCAGCACCTCGACCGTGCCGAAGGCCTTGCGCACCCCCACCAGTTCGATCGCCGCCATCGCGCGCCCTATTTCTCCGTCTCGATCAGCCCCTTGACGAACCAGCGCTGCATGAGCACCACGACGAGCGCCGGCGGAAGCATCGCGAGCACCGTGGTCGCCATCACCAGGTGCCACTCGGTGAGCGCATCGCCCGTGCCGATCATCTTCTTGATGCCGATCACGATGGTGTCGAGGTTCTTGTCGGTCGCCATGAGCAGCGGCCACAGGTACTGGTTCCAGCCGTAGATGAACAGGATCACGAACAGCGCCGCGATGTTCGTGCGCGACAGCGGCAGCACCACGTCCCAGAAGAAACGCATCGGCGACGCACCGTCGATCTTCGCCGCCTCGACGTACTCGTCCGGGATGGTGAGGAAGAACTGCCGGAAGAGGAGCGTCGCGGTCGCCGAGGCGATGAGCGGCACGACGAGGCCGCTGTAGGTGTTGATCATGCCGAGGCCGCTCACCACCGCGTAGGTCGGCACGATCCGCACCTCGACCGGCAGCATCAGCGTGATGAAGATCATCCAGAAGAAGACCATGCGCAGCGGAAAGCGGAAGAACACCACCGCGTAGGCGGAGAGGATCGAGACCGCGATCTTGCCGAAGGTGATGCCGAGCGCCATCACGAGGCTGTTCGCCATCATGACGAGCACCGGGGGCGACAAGCGCATGGTCGCGCCTTCGAGCAGCGCCGTGCGGTAGTTGTGCCACGCCTCGCCCCCGGGCAGAAGCGGCATCGGCGCCTGCGCGATCTCCTGCGGCGTGAGCGTCGAGGCGACGAGCGTCAAATAGATCGGAAAGGCGACGATCGCGATCCCGACCCAGAGGATCGCGTGCGGGAGCCAGTCGGCGGCGGCGATCGCCCGCGCGCGGGCGAGCGGGGCGGGGGCGGCGAGGTCGGCGGCTTGAGCCATGCTAGTAGTGCACCCGGCGCTCGATGTAGCGGAACTGGATCATCGTGAGCGCGATCACGATCGCCATCAGGATCACCGACTGCGCGCTGGATGAGCCGAGGTTGAGCGCGTGTACGCCGTCGTAATAGACCTTGTAGACGAGGATCTCGGTCGCTTTTGCGGGCCCGCCGCCGGTCACCGCGTGAATCACCCCGAAGGTGTCGAAAAAGGCGTAGACGACGTTCACCACGAGGAGAAAGAAGGTGGTGGGCGAGAGCAGCGGAAACACGATCGTCCAGAACTTGCGCATCTCGCCCGCACCGTCGATCGCTGCCGCCTCAAGGAGCGTGCGCGGGATCGCCTGTAGCCCGGCGAGGAAGAACACGAAGTTGTAGGCGACCTGCTTCCAGGCGGCGGCGAGGATGACGAGCAGCATCGCGTGCGTGCCGTCGAGCACCGGGTTCCAGGCGACGCCGAGTTGCTTGAGCACCCAGGCGAGCGAGCCGATCGCCGGATTGAACATGAAAAGCCAGAGCACCCCGGCGACCGCCGGCGCGATCGCGTACGGGACGATCAGCGCGGTCTTGTAGAAGGCCGCGGCGCGCAGCACCCGGTCGGCCATCACCGCGAGCACGAGCGCCGGCACCATCGCGAGCGCGGTCACCGCGAGCGAGAAATACACCGTGCGCCAGAACGCGGCGACGTAGTCGGGGTCGGCGAGCACCGCGCGGAAGTTCGCCAGACCCACGAACGTCACCCGCAGGCCGAAGGGGTCCTGCTGAAGGAGCGACATGAACATCGCCTGGCCTGCCGGCCAGAGGAAAAAGACCACCGTCACCGCGAGCTGCGGTGCAAGCAGCACGTAGGGCAGGACGCGGTTCGGGAAGACGACGCGGCGCTGCATCGGCGAGGGCGATCTTACCCGCCGCGGCCGGCGCCGGGCGAACGCCGCGAGCCGCCGCCCGCGCGGCGGCGGCTCGCCTGCGCGGGAATCGTCAGTTGACGCTGCGCTCGAAGGCGCGCAGCAGTTCGTTTCCGCGCCGCTGCGCGTTCTGGATCGCCGCGGCGACCGGCTGCCGCCCCTGCAGCGCGCGCTCGACCTCCTCGTGATACACGTCGCGGATCTCGGTCCAGCGGCCGAAGCGGTAGCCCTGGGTGTGATCGCCCTGCTTGCCTTCGATGAGCGACAAAATCGGCACGTCGCGGCCCGGGTTCTTCTGGAAGAAGCCCTCGTCGCGCATCGCGCGGAAGGCGGCGTTGGTGGCCGGCAGGAACCCGGTCTGCTTCGCCCAGTCGACCATCACCGGCGTCGAGCGAAGGTGATTGAGGAAGAGCGCCACCCCGCGGTACTCCGCCGGCGTGCGATTGGGCGCGGCGAACACCCAGAGCGACGCCCCGCCGATCGTGGTCGCGAACGGCGCGCCGGCGACGTCCGGCCAGTAGGGCAGCGGTCCGACGCCGAAGGCGAATTTGGCGTCGCGCGCGATCGCGCCGTGGCCGCCCGAGCTTTGCGTCATCATCGCGCACTCGCCGCTGATGAATTTCGCCGCCGCGTCGTTGCTGCGGCCGCCGTAGTCGAAGCTCTTGTCGGCCTGCAGGTCCACCAGCGTCTGCACCATGCGGCGCTGAAGCGGCGTGTCGAACACGAGCTCGGCCGAGAGGCCGGCGCGGCCGTTGTTCTGCGTGCCGATCGGCAGGTTGTGGCGCGAGCTGAACTGCTCGAGCATGATCCAGGCGAGCCACGTGGTGGTGAAGCCGCAGGCGGCGGCGTTCGTGCGCCGGATCTGGCGCGCGGCCTCGATCACCTCGGGCCAGGTGCGCGGCGCCTTCTCCGGATCGAGCCCCGCGCGGCGGAACGCGTCCTTGTTGTAGAAGAGCACCGCGGTCGAGACGTTGAACGGCATCGACAGCAGCTCCCCGTTCGGCAGCCCGTAGTAGCCGCGCGCCGGCGCGATGAAGTCGGCCGGGTCGAACTGCAGGCCCGCGCGCTTGAAGACGTCGGACACCGGCACGATCGCGCCCTTCGCGCTCATCATGTCGCCGCTTCCGGCGTCGAACATCTGCATGATGTGCGGCGGATTGCCGGCGCGATAGGCGGCGATCGCCGCAGCGCGCTGCTCCGGATACTGGCCCTTGAACGACACGACGACCCGGTACTCGTTCTGCGACTTGTTGAACTCCTCGCCGTACTTGGTGAGAAGCTCGCCCGCAAGCCCCGTGAGCCCCATCCAGAACTGGATCTCGATAGGCTGGCCCCTCGTCTGGGCGAAGACGACTGGTGCCGAGGCGACGCACAGGCCCGCCGCGGCCGCAAGAAACGCGCGACGCATGTTCATCGGTTACCCCCCTTCGATCTGGCGACGACCCTATCTTGCCGCGCGCCGCCGGCGGCGTCCATGCCGCCGCGCGACGAACGCAAAGCGCGCAGTGTGCGCGCCGCGCGTGACCGCGGTATGACAGGCGAAGGAACGCCCCTGCGCCTAATCGCTGCTCGAGCCCGAGCGCGCCCCGCGCGGCTCGAGCAGCCGCTGCACCGCGACGAACCCGGCCGCCGGCGGCACGAAGAGGAGGAGCGGGGCGATCACGATCGCGGCGATGCGCTCGACGGTGCCGAGCGCCTGCACCGGATCGGCGAGCGCGATCGCGGTCGCGTGCGCCGCAAGCGC
>JAOAFL010000105.1 GCA_026416295.1 Burkholderiales bacterium
CGCCGCCGGGGTCGGTGCGCTGCTCGTCGCGGTCGCGTTCTTCACCGGCCTTGCCTCGTTCGTCTACGAGATCGCCTGGATCCGGATGCTCACGCTCGTGCTCGGTGCTTCCACCCACGCCTTCGAGCTGATGCTCTCGACCTTCATCCTCGGCCTTGCGCTCGGCGGCCGGGCTGCGCGCCGGCTCGCCGATGCCGGGCCCAGGACCCTCGCGGCGCTCGCCGGCGTGCAGATCGCGATGGGACTTGCGGCGCTCGCGACGCTTCCGGTCTACGACCGGAGCTTCGAGCTGATGGAATTCCTGATGCAGGGCCTCGCGCGCACCGACGCGGGCTACCTCCTTTTCAACCTCGCCGGGCAGAGCGTCTCGGCGCTCGTGATGCTGCCGGCCACGTTTCTCGCCGGGATGACGCTTCCGCTCATCACCGGCGCGTTGCTCGCGGCCGGCGGCGGCGAGCGCGCGATCGGCCGCGTGTATGCGGCAAATACCCTGGGTGCGATTGCGGGCGTCGTGCTCGCCGTGCACGCCGGCCTGCCGCTTCTCGGCCTGAAGGGCACGCTGATGTTCGGGGCGCTCGTGGACACCGCGCTGGGGCTCGTGCTTGTTTCGCGCTACGGCCCGGGCGCGCGCGCGCTCGCGCTCGCCGGCTGCGGCTGCGCCGCCGCGTTCGCCGCGCTCGCGCTCGGCTTCGAGCTCGATGCGAACAAGATGACCGCCGGGGTCTTTCGCTACGGCAGCCTCGCCGGCTCGCGCGAGGCGAAGATCCTCTATGCGAAGGACGGCAAGACCGCGACCGTGCACCTGGTGCGCTACTCGGATGCGCTCAGCATCCGCACCAACGGCAAGTCGGACGGCTCGGTCGCGCTGGAGGGCGTCGCGCGGCGCAGCACCGACGAGATCACCATGGTGCTCACCGCGGCGCTTCCGCTCGCGCTGCGGCCCGAGGCGAAAACCGCCGCGGTGATCGGCATCGGCACCGGCCTCACCACCCACACGCTGCTCCAGCATCTGGGCCTCGAGCGCGTGGATACGGTCGAGATCGAGCCGGCGATGGTCGAGGCCGCGCGCGGCTTTGCGCCGCGCAACAGCGCCGCGTTCGCCGATCCACGGAGCCGGATCGTGATCGAGGACGCGAAGAGCTGGTTCTCCGCCGGCCGCGAGCGCTACGACCTCATCCTTTCCGAGCCCTCGAACCCCTGGGTGAGCGGTGTCGCGAGCCTCTTTACGCGCGAGTTCTACGCGCGCGTGCGCGCGCATCTTTCCCCGGGCGGCATCCTCGCGCAGTGGTTCCAGCTCTACGAGATCGATGCGTCGCTGCTCGCCTCGGTGATGAAGGCGCTCGGCGAGGCGTTCCCGCACTACGCGATCTACGCCGCAAGCGACCACGACCTGCTCATCCTCGCCTCCGAGCGGCCGCTCCCCCGCAGCGCAAGTCCCGCGGTGTTCGAGCACCCGGGCCTTGCCCGGGAACTGTGGCGCATCCATGTGCTTTCGGCCGGCGACCTCGATGCGCGCTATCTCGGCGAGCGGGCGACGCTCGAGCCGCTCTTTGCGAGCTACGCGACGCCGGCGAATTCGGATTTCTATCCGGTGCTCGACCTGAACGCGGCGCGCCATCGCTTCACCGAGCGAAGCGCGACCGGCGTCGTCGAGCTTCTGAACGCCCCGCTTCCGGTGCTCGAGCTGCTCGAGCCCGCGCGCAGCCGCCGGCCGCCCAATCCGCTGCACGAAGGCGCCTACGCGTTCCAGCGGATCGAGAACACGCGCCTTGCGCGCTATGCGCGCGACTACCTGCTCGCGCCCGTCGCGCCGCCGCCCGAGCGCATCGGCTCGGCGCTGCAGAAGGACCTCGAGCTCGTGAAGCTTCGCCTTCTCGAATGCCGCGCGCCGCGCGAGGAGGACGTCTGGCTGCACGCCCTGCTGCAGGTCGCGCGCCAGATGAATCCCTTCCTCGACGCCGAGGAGGCGCGCGCGGTCTGGGCGCGCCTGCAGGGCTCGCCCTGCCATGCGGCGCTCTTCGCGTTTCAGCGCCGCTGGATCGCGCTCCTTGCCGCGCTCGGCGCGCGCGACGGCGCGGCGATCGCGGCGCAGGCGGAGACGCTCCTTGCGACGCAGCCGGACCTCTCCGCCGAGAGTCGCGAGTTTCTGCTCGCCGCGGCGATGGCGGGCGCCCTCGCCGCGGGCGATCCCGCGCGCGCAAGAAGGCACTGGGCGCTGTATGCGCCGCGCCTGCCGCGCGCGGTGCTCGGCCAGCCCCTGATGCGGCTGCTTCGCTGCCACGCGGCGCGCGGCGAAGGCCGCGACTGCGCGGCGCTTTTCGCCGAAGAGGCCGGTTGAACCGCGCGCGTTCAGCCCCGACCGGCGCGGCGTTCGACGTAGGGGTTCGGCGCGGTGCGGAATTCGATCCTGAGCGGCGTCCCCTTCAGGCGGAACCTGCGTCGAAACCAGCCCTCGAGATAGCGCCGATAGGCGTCGCCGATGTGCTCGAGCGCGTTGCCATGGACGACGATCACCGGGGGGTTCGAACCGCCCTGGTGCGCATAGCGCGGCTTGGGCCGCACGTAGCCTCGGCGCGGCGGCGCCTGGCGCGCCACCGCCTCGGCGAGCGCGCGGGTGAGCCGCGGCGTCGGGAGCTTCGCCATCGCCGCACCGTAGGCGGCGTCCACCGCGCGCAGCATCTCGGCGATCCCCCTGCCGGTGCGCGCCGAGACGTACACCGTCTCGGCGAAGCCGAGAAACGGCAGCTTCCAGCCGATCTCCTGCTTTGCGCGCGCGCGCGCCTCCCGGTCGGCCGCCTCCCACTTGTTCACCGCCACCACTACCGCGCGACCGCGTTCGAGGATGTAGCCCGCGATGTGCGCGTCCTGCTCGGCGACGCCCGCGAGCGCATCGAGCACGAGCACCGCGACGTTCGCGCGCTCGATCGCCTGCAACGTCTTGACGATCGAGAACCGCTCGACGGCGTCGCCGGACCGTCCGCGCCGGCGCAACCCGGCGGTGTCCACGAGCGTGTAGCGGCGCCCGTCGCGCTCGAAGGGCACCTCGATCGCATCGCGCGTGGTGCCCGGCTCCGGCGCGGCGATCACCCGCTCCTCGCCCACCAGCGCGTTGACGAGCGTCGATTTCCCGACGTTCGGTCGGCCGACGATCGCGACCCGCGGATGCCGCTCGGCCTCGGGCGCTGCCTCCTCTTGCGCCGCCTGCGGGAGCGCCTCGAGCACCGCCTCGATCAGCGCCGCGACGCCGTCGCCGTGTTCGGCCGAAATCGCCGCCGGCGCCCCGAGCCCCAGCTCGTGAAATTCCGCGGCCGCCGCCGGCCCGAGCCCTTCGCATTTGTTCGCGGCCACCCACACGCGCTTTGCGCTGCGGCGAAGGCGCTCGGCGATTTCGCGGTCCGCGGGCACGAGCCCCGCGCGCGCGTCGGTGACGAAAATCACCGCGTCGGCTTCGGCGATCGCCAGTTCGGCCTGGCGCGCCATCTCGGCGTAGATCGGCTCGCCCGCCCCCGGCGCGAGCCCGCCGGTGTCGACGACGATGAAGCCGCGCGCGCCGATCCGGCCCTCGCCGTAGTGGCGGTCGCGCGTGACGCCCGGCACGTCGGCGACAATCGCCGCGCGGCTGCGCGTCAGCCGGTTGAACAGCGTGCTCTTGCCGACGTTCGGCCGGCCGACGAGCGCGACGACCGGTTTCACGGCGAGCGGGGCGCGATCGCGAACAGCCCTCCGGCGGCGGTCTGCACGAGCAGTCCCTGCGCGAGCCGCAGCGGCGCGGCGCGAATCGCGCCGCCGTCGGTCGCCTGGCGCGCGACGAACGCGCCCGAGTCGCGCGCGAGCATATGCACGTAGCCCTGCAGATCCCCGACCGCGACTTCGGCGCCGAGCGCAAGCGGCAGCGACAGCTGCCGGTGCGCGAGGCGATCCTGGCGCCAGAGGCTTCGGCCGCTCGCGCGCTCGAGCGCGTGCACCGCGCCCCTGTCGTCGCTCACGTAGGCGTTGCGCGCATCGAGCGAGACGCCGGTCACCGTGGACATGTCGCGCGCCCAGAGCGGGTTGCCGTTGCGCGCGTCGAAACAGGCGACGCGCCCCTGAAAGGCCGCGGCGCAGACCTCCCGCCCGTCGGCTGCCGGCTCGCCGACGACGTCGGTGACGCGTTCCAGTTCGGTCGCGCCGCGCGGCAGCGCGACCGTCGCCTCCCAGCGCAGGGCGCCGTTCGCGAGCGCGAGGGCGACCAGCTTGCCGCCGGAAAAACCGGCGTAGACCGCCCCCTGGTGAACGGTGAGACCGGCCGGCGAGCGCACGATGAGCGGCATCGAGGCGCGCTGGTAGACCCAGCGCCGCCGGCCGTCGTGCGCGCCGAAGGCGAAAATGCGGCTGTCGGCGCTGCGCACGAGTACGAGTCCCTCGGCGACCTTCGGCGCGGCGAGCACTTCGCTCGAGACCCGCGCGCGCCAGCGCGGCGCGCCGTTCGCGGCATCGAGCACAAGCACCTCGCCCGCCTCGGAGGCGACCGCCACGACTTCGCCGTCCGCGCCGATCGCGCCCGAAAGCCGCATGCCGGCCGAGGCGCGCCAGCGTACGCGCCCGCTCGTCGCCTCGAGCCGCACCACGGTACCGTCGCGCGCCGCCGCGTAGACGCTGTCGCCGGCGAGCGCCGGGCTGAAGACGTAGCCCTCGGCCGCGCCGACCGACGCGCTCCAGAGGACCGCAAGCGGCTGCGGATTGCCGAGCGCCGGAAGCTCCGCCGGTGCCGGCCCGCTCGGGCGCGCGCGGAACCAGTCGGCCGGATTCGCGCTCGGAAGGCCGCCGCAGCCTGCGAGCGCGAGCGCGCACGCGAGCGCCGCGCCTCGGCCGATGCGCATGCCGCTAGCCCCCGAGGGCATCGAGGCGAAGGCGAACGCTCGCGCGGAACGCCTCCCCGAACGGCTCGGCTTTCGCGAGCGCGTCGCGATACGCCGCGCGCGCTTCCTGCACCCGGTTCTGCGCGGCGAGGATGTCGCCGCGCAGCGCGGCATAGGGCGCCTGGAACGCCGCCGCGTGCTTCGCCTCGAGCAGCTTGAGCGCCTCGTCGTAGCTTTTTTCGTCGAACAGCACCGCCGCGAGCCGCAGCCGGGCCAGATCGCGCAGCTCGTCCGAGGCGCCGCGTTCGAGCACCCACTGGAGCTGCGCCTTCGCGCCCTTCAGGTCGTTGCGCTCGAACAGATGCTTTGCGACCGCGAGCGCCGCGAGCGAGGCGTAGAGCGTGCGCGGGTAGCGTTCGGCGAGCGTGCCGGCCGCCTCGCGCAGCGCCTTGTCGTCGGCTGCCTGCAGCGCGCGTGCGAACGCTTCGTAGTGCTCGCCCGCCTCCCGCGCCTGCGCGAGGTTCCACGCGCGCCAGCCCGCCCAGCCGGCAAGCGCGAGCGCCGCGGCGGCGAGCGCCGCGAGCACGTAGCGGCCGTAGTCGCTCCACCACGCCTTGAGCGCGGCGAGCTGTTCCTGTTCCTCGAGATCGTAGGGCATCGCTCAGCTCTTCGCCTCTTGCAGCAACTGCGCGAAGCGGCGCACCGTCTCGGCGCGCGGCACGCGGACCTGCGGCGCGTTCCTGCGCAGCGGCTTGACCGAGACCTCGCCGCGCGCCAGTTCCTCCTCGCCGACGATCAGCGCGAGCCATGCGCCGCTCGCGTCCGCCTTCTTCATCTGCGACTTGAGGCTTCCGCCGCCGGCGTGCTGCACCACGCGAAAGCCCGCCGCGCGCAGCTCGTCGGCGAGCAGGAACGCCTGCGCGAACCCGTCCGCGCTCTGCTGCAGCACGTACGCGTCCGGCCGCGGCGGCGGCGGTGCGCGGCCCGCGTCGCGCACGAGCGCGATCAGCCGCTCGCAGCCGACCGCGAACCCCGCGCCCGGGGCCGGCCGGCCGCCGAGCTGCGCGAACAGCCCGTCGTAGCGGCCGCCGCCGCACACGGTGCCCTGCGCGCCGAGCGCGTCGCTCACCCATTCGAACACCGTGAGGTTGTAGTAGTCGAGGCCGCGCACAAGGCGCGGGTTGACGACGTAGGCGACGCCGGCCGCATCGAGCAGCGAGCGCACGCCGTCGAAGTGCGCGCGCGAGTCCGCCCCGAGATAGTCGGCGAGCACCGGCGCGCCCGCGAGCACCTCGCGCACGCGCGGGTTCTTCGAGTCGAGCACGCGCAAGGGGTTGGTGTAGAGCCGGCGCCGTGCGTCGGCGTCGAGCCGCTCGAGGTTCGCCTCGAGGTATCGCACCAGGTCGGCGCGATAGCGCGCGCGCTCTTCGGGCGAGCCGATGGTGTTCAGTTCCAGACGCAGCCCCGCGACGCCCAGCTCCTGCCACAGGCGATCGCACATCACGATCAGCTCCGCGTCGACGTCCGGGCCGGGATAGCCGAGCGCTTCGGCGCCGAACTGGTGGAACTGCCGGTAGCGGCCCTTCTGCGGCCGCTCGTGCCGGTACATCGGTCCGCAATACCACAGGCGCTTCGGGCCGTCGTGCAGCAGGCTGTGCTCGATCGCCGCGCGCACGCACGAGGCGGTGCCCTCGGGCCGCAGCGTGAGCGCCTCGTCGCTCAGCGCGTCGCGCCAGCTGTACATCTCCTTTTCGACGATGTCGGTCGCCTCGCCGATCGCGCGCCGAAAAAGCGCGGTCGGCTCGACGAGCGGCGTGCGGATGGGCCGGTACCCCCAGCGCGCGAACCAGTCGGCGACCACCCGCTCGAGGTGCAGCCACAGCTCCGCTTCGTCCGGCAGCACGTCGTTCATGCCCCGGACCGCCTGCAGCGCCGGCGTCATTTCGCCGGCCTGATCGGGATGCGACGGGGCGCCGCGCGCCCCGCGCCGGGCGCGAACCGGCGCGCGACGTAGTCCTCGACGATCGCCTGGAACTCCTCGGCGATGCGCTCGCCGCGCAGCGTCACCGTCTTTTCGCCGTCGACGTACACCGGCGCGGCCGGCGACTCGCCGGTACCCGGCAGGCTGATACCGATATCGGCATGGCGCGACTCGCCCGGACCGTTCACGACGCAGCCCATCACCGCGACCTTGAGCGTCTCGACGCCGGGATAGCGCGTCTTCCATTCCGGCATCTTCGCGCGCAGCCAGTCCTGGATCGACTGCGCGAGGCTCTGGAACACGGTGCTCGTCGTGCGGCCGCAGCCGGGACAGGCCGCGACCGTCGGCGCGAAGCTGCGCAGTCCCATTGCCTGCAGCAGCTCCTGCGCGACCACCACCTCGCGCGTGCGATCGCCCCCGGGCTCCGGGGTGAGCGAGACGCGGATCGTATCGCCGATGCCCTCGGCAAGGAGCACGCCCATCGCCGCAGCCGAGGCGACGATGCCCTTGGTACCCATGCCGGCCTCGGTGAGGCCGAGGTGAAGCGCATAGTCGCAGCGGCGCGCAAGCGCCCGGTAGATGCGGATCAGGTCCGGTACGCCGCTCACCTTGCAGGAGACGACGATGCGCTCGGGCGGCAGGCCGAGCTGCTCCGCCTGCGCGGCGGAAGACAGCGCCGACTCGATCAGCGCCTCGTCGAGCACCGCCTGCGCGGGAAGCGGCTCGCGCCGGCGGGCGTTTTCGTCCATGCGGCGCGCAAGAAGCTCCGGGTCGAGACTGCCCCAGTTGACGCCGATGCGCACCGGCTTTTCGTATTTCAGCGCGGTCTCGATCAGCATCGCGAACTGCTCGTCGCGCCTCGCCCCGCGGCCCACGTTGCCCGGATTGATGCGGTACTTGGCGAGCGCCTCGGCGCAGGCCGGCTCGCGCGCAAGGAGCTTGTGGCCGTTGTAGTGAAAGTCGCCGACCAGGGGCACGTCGCAGCCGGCCGCGTCCAGCCGCTCGCGGATGCGCGGCACCGCCGCCGCCGCCTCCAGCGTGTTGACGGTCACGCGCACGATCTCCGAGCCTGCGCGCCAGAGCGCGAGCACCTGATCCGCGGTCGCCTCGACGTCGGCGGTGTCGGTGTTGGTCATCGACTGCACCACGATCGGCGCCCCGCCGCCGATCGGGACGTGGCCGACCATCACCTGCCGCGAG
>JAOAFL010000085.1 GCA_026416295.1 Burkholderiales bacterium
GAGCGCCAGCTCGCCGAGGCCGCGCGCGAGATGGGCTGGCGCGAATCGCACGCGAATCCGGAAAAGCCCGAGGGCTACCGCGCGATCCACCGCGCGCTCCTTGCGGGCCTGCTCGGCAACGTCGGCATGAAGGACGAAGCCGAGGGCGACTACGTCGGTGCGCGCGGGATCCGCTTTCGCGTGCACCCGGGCTCGGGCACCCGCAAGCCGGGCAAATGGATCGTCGCCGCGGAACTGGTGGAAACGACGCGTCTCTACGCCCGAACTGTCGCGTCGGTGGATCCGAGGTGGATCGAGGAGATCGGCGCCCATGTGCTCAAGCGCCACACCGAGCGGCCGCACTGGGACCGCGCGCGGGCGCAAGTCGTCGCGTTCGAGCGCGCAACGCTCTACGGCCTTCCGGTGTACGCCGACCGCCGCATCCACTACGGCCCGCGCGATCCGGAGACGGCGCGCGAGATCTTCATCCGCGCAGCGCTGGTTGCGGGCGAATACGACACCTGCGCCCCTTTTTTCGCCCACAACCGCAGGCTGGTGGCCGAGATCGAGCGGCTGGAGCACAAGGCGCGACGGCCCGACATCCTGGTGGATGAGGAGCTGATCTTCGCGTTCTACGACGCCCGGATTCCCGAAGGCATCACGAACGGCGCCGATTTCGAGAAGTGGCGCAAGGAAGCCGAGCGCGCCCAGCCGAAGCTCCTGTTTCTCCGGCGCGAGGAGCTGATGCGCCACGAAGCGGCCGGGATCACCACCGCGAACTTTCCGGCGGAACTGGCGCTCGGCCCGAACCGCTACCCGCTCGAATACCGCTTCGAGCCGGGCGCGCCGCGCGACGGCGTGACGATGACGGTGCCGGTTGCGCTCCTCAACCAGGTGCCGGCGGCGCGCTGCGAGTGGCTGGTGCCGGGCATGCTCCGGGAAAAGGTGCAGGCGCTCGCGAAAGGGCTGCCGCCGCGGGTCCGCCAGCGGCTCGGGCCGCTTGCGGCGTTCGCCGACGCGTTCGTTGCCGCGGTTTCGCCCTCGGATACGCCGCTCGCCGAAGCGCTCGCGCGCTACATCCGCGAGCGCTATCAGGTCGAGGTCCCGGCCGACGGCCTGCGGCCGGAGGCGTTGCCGGCGCACCTGCGCATGAACTTCCGCGTGGTAGAGGCCGACGGCCGCCAGCTCGGCATGGGGCGCGATCTCGCGGCGCTCAAGCGCGCGCTCGCGCCGCAGGCACAATCGGCGCTCGAGACAGAGATCGGCGCGGCGGGCGAGGCGCGCCACACCGCCTGGACCTTCGGCGATCTGCCCGAGCGCGTCGAGTTTTCGCGCGACGGGCGCACGCTCGCCGGCTATCCGGCGCTCGCCGACGAGGGCGACGCGGTCGCGGTGCGCGTGTTCGAATCGCCCGAGCGCGCGCGCGAGACGCACCGCGCGGGCGTGCTGCGGCTCTTCAGGATCGCGCTCCGCGAGCGCCTGCGCGAACTCGAAAAGGGGCTCGCGCGCGACCGGGCGCTCGCGCCGCTCGCGCAGGATCTGCTCACCGCGGCGCTCGTCCGTGCCTTTCTCGCCGACGGGGTACCGAGGACACAAGCGGAATTCGCGCGCCGCCTCGCCGAGGGACGCAGCCGGCTTGCGCTGATCGCGCAGGAACTCGAGCGGCACGTCGCCGCGATCCTCGCCGAGCGCGCGGCGCTCGAAGAACGGCTCGCCGCGGCGCAGAAGGCGTTTCCGCAGGCGGCGGCCGACGTGCGCGAGCAGCTCGCGCGGCTGCTTCCCCCCGGCTTTCTCGCGCGGCTGCCGTGGGAGCGGCTGCAGCATCTGCCGCGCTACCTCAAGGCCGCGCGGCGCCGGCTCGAGAAACTGCGCGAGAACCCGGCGCGCGATGCGGCGCGGGCGGCCGAGCTCGCGCCGCTCGAGCACGCGTGGCGGCGGGAAGTGGCGGCATGCGCCCGGAACGGGGCGCTTCCGCCGGCGCTCGAGCAGTTCGGCTGGATGCTCGAGGAGCTGCGCGTGTCGCTCTTTGCCGAGGAGCTGAAGACGCCGGTGCCGGTGTCGGCGAAGCGCCTCGCGCGCCTGTGGCAGAGTATCGCGCGATGAGCACGCTTTCGCGCTCGCTCGCCTACGCGCTCGTGCACGCGTTTCACCCGCGGATGCTCTGGCTGATGCTCTGGCCGATGCTCGCGGCGCTCGCGCTCTGGGGCACGGTCGCGCTTTTCTTCTGGGTGCGGCTTGCGCTCGCCCTCGCCGAGACGATCCGCGGCTGGATCGAGACCTCGGTCCTGTCGTTTGCGCTCGGTTACGCCGACATCGCGCTCTTTCTCGCGCACGCGGCGCTCGCGCTCCTTTTCGTTCCGCTCGTCGTGCTGACCGCGCTCGTCATCCTGGGCGCTTTCGGCATGCCGGCGATCGTCGCGCATGTGGCCGCGACGCGCTTTCCGGCGCTCGCGCGCCGCGGCGGGATGAGCGCCGCCGCGAGCCTCGCGAACAGCGTCGTCGCCCTGGCGGGCATGGTCGCGCTCGGCGCGCTGTCGCTGCCGCTGTGGGTGTTTCCGCCGCTCTGGCCGCTCATCCCGGTCGCGATCCTCGCCTGGGGCAACCAGCGTATCCTCCGGTTCGATGCGCTCGCCGAGCACGCCGACCGCGAGGAGATGCGCGCGCTCTTTCGCGCCCACCGCGGCCGGCTCTATGCGCTCGGTTTCGTGCTCGCGCTGCTCGCCTACGTGCCGGTCGTCGGGCTGTTCGCGCCGGTGGTCGTCGGCCTCGCGTTCACGCACTACCTCCTCGGCGCGCTCGAAGCGCTGCGCCGCGCGCCGATCGACGGCGCGGTCGTTCGCGCGTAGGCGTCAGCGAAGCGGCGTGACCGGCAGCGCGAGGCCGCGGATCACCTCCGCGACGCGCTCGAGGGCGCGCGCGCGGTAGAAGCCGCGGCGCCAGGCGAGCGCGATGCGGCGCGCGGGCTGCGGGTCGGTGAAGGGGATCGCCTTGACGAGCGGGTTCGCGTGCCGCGGCGTGAGCGCGGTCGCGGGAAGGACGGTGACGCCGAGGCCGGAGGCGACCATGCTGCGCAGGGTCTCGAGCGAGTTGCCCTGCCGGCCGGGCTCCGGGGGGCGCGAAAACTCGGTGCAGGCGTCGAGCACCTGGTCGCGGAAACAGTGCCCGACCGGAAGCAGGAGCAGCTCGCCCGCATCGAGCTCTTCGACCGCGATCGCGCGCCGGCGCGCGAGCGGGTGCTTCGCCGGCGCGACGACCTGGAACGTTTCCTCGTAAAGCGGCGCCACCTCGATGTCCGGCGCCTCGTAGGGCAGCGCGAGGATCACCGCGTCGAGGTCGCCGGCGCGCAGCATCCGGTCGAGCGTGGCGGTGACGTTCTCCTCGACGTCGAGCGGCATCTCGGGCGCCGCGCGCCGCAGCGCGGCCACCAGGTCGGGAAGCAGATACGGCGCGACGGTGTGGATGATACCGAGCCGCAGCGTGCCCTTGAGCGGGTCGCGACCCTGGCGCGCGAGGAGCTTGACGCGTTCGGCCTCTTCGAGCGCGCGGCGGGCCTGCGCGACGATGCGCTCGCCCGCTTCCGTGAGCAGCACGCCGCGCTTGCCGCGCTCGAAGAGCCGCACGCCGAGCTCCTCCTCGAGGTTCTTCACCGCCGCCGAAAGGCTCGGCTGGCTGACGAAACAGCGCTCGGCGGCGCGGCCGAAGTGCCGCTCTTCGGCCACCGCGACGACGTACTTCAGCTCGGTGAGCGTCATAGGCGAGAGCTATTGTCGCATGCCGGCGATCGCGGCCGTTCGACGGCGTGCGTTGCGAACATGGTCGCCGCGCGGCCGTTTTCAAGCCCCGGCGCGCCTGGGGCGGCACCCGCCCGCTAGAATGGCCGCATGGCCTTCGGCGGCTACGTGATCGGCGACGAAATCCTCCTCGGCAAGCGCGAGGACCGGCACCTGCGGTTCCTCGCCGGCGCGCTCGCGAGGCGGGGCCTGCGGCTCGCCTGGTGCCAGTACCTCGGCGACGACCGCGCGCGCCTTGCGGCGGCGTTCGCCGCGAGCTTCGCCTCGGGCGACGTCGTCTTCAGCTTCGGCGGTATCGGCGCAACCCCCGACGACCATACGCGCCAGGCGGCCGCGGCGGCGCTCGGCGTGCCGCTCGTGCTGCACCCGCAGGCCGAGCGCGAGATCCGCGCCCGCTTCGGTGCCGAGACGACGCCCCAGCGGCTGAAGATGGGCGAATTTCCCGCCGGCGCCGAGATCGTGCCGAACCCGTTCAACCGCATCCCGGGCTTCGCGGTGCGCGAGCACTGGTTCGTGCCCGGCTTCCCGCAGATGGCCTGGCCGATGGTCGAGTGGGTGCTCGACACCAGGTACCGGCACCTCGTCGACCGGGAACGCTGGGCCGAGGACTCGGTCCTCGTCTACGGGCTGCCCGAATCGGCGATCGCGCCGCTCATGGAGGAAGTGAACGCGAAGTATCCCGGCGTCAAGTCCTTCAGCCTGCCGAGCATGAGCGAAGACGGCGCGCGCCGGCACATCGAGCTCGGCGTACGCGGCGCGCCGGGCGAGATCGCGCGGGCGATGGAGGACATCCGCCGCGGCGTCAGCGCGCTCGGCGGGACGTTTTCTTCCTCGGGGGGTTGACGGCGGGAGAAAATCAAAGCCCCGCGTTCTGCGGGGCTCTCGTGCTAACGCTTTCGGGGATTGATCCGCCTCGGCGACGGACGGCGGGGTGCGCCGGACCGGGCCTTGCGGCCCGGTGCGACGCTTACGCCGCCTTTTTTGCCTTGGCGAACCCCTTCACCGTTTCGGTCGCGGCGGCGACGTTCGCTTCCGCGATCTCGGTCGCCTGCTTGGCGACCTTCGCGAAGTTGTCGTACGCGGTGTTCGCGGCGGCGATCATCTGCTTCACTGCGGTCACCGCGACGTCCGAGCCCGCGGGCGCGTTCTTCGCCGCCTTGTCGAGGAACGCAACGAAGTTCTCGTTCCACTCGGCGATGCGCCGTTCGGCGAGCTTCGACAGTTCGTTCGACGTTTCGGTCGCGAGCTCGTAGACGCTCTTCGAATAAGCGACCGCCTTCTCGATCGCAGGTTGCGCGAAGCTGCTCTGCAGGCTGATCAGTTCCTGCACGTCCTTCGCGCTCGCGAGCGCACGGATGTTGGCGACGCTGTCTTCGAACGCGGATTTGATCGCGCTCGCGTTGAGGTTCGCCAGCTTCTCGAGCGCGGCGAATTGCGTGCTCGCGATCGAGAGCATGGCTTCGATGTTGGCCTTACCGGCCGCCTGGATTTGCTCCGGTGTCACGTACATGTCTGTCTCCTTCGTGTCGGGGTTGTGGCGTCGGCTGTTGTGCAGCGCAGCAATCGCAATATAGTTGCCAATCATATGAAAGTCAATTGGTTTGTGCAGCGCATCATAACCTATTGACGTATCGCACAAATCTTCTTGGGCATCGCGCGGGCGGCCGAACGCGCGCGCCCCCTCGGATTTCGCGGCCGTTTCGGCCCGAAACCCGGGTTGACCGCAACCGCGGCTGCCGATAGAAGGCCGCTTCCCGAAGGCCGCTTCCCGATGAAACCCGCGCGCTCAGACCCGGAGCACCTTCCGCGATCGCTCTGGTGGGTGCTCGTCGGCATCACGCTCGTCTGGGGATTCAACTGGCCGGCGATGAAGGTGACGATCGCCGAGGTGCAGCCGTTCACGTTCCGGACGTTCTGCCTCGCGGCCGGCTCGGGGCTGCTTTTCGCGTACCTGCGCGCGACCGGTCAGCCGCTCGGAATTCCGCGCAGCGAATGGCGGCGCCTCGCGCTGAACGCCTTCTTCACTATCACCTGCTGGAACGTGCTCGTCGTCTTCGGCCTCGCGCAGATCCCCTCCGGGCGCGCGGCGATCCTCGCCTACACGATGCCCGCCTGGGCGATTCCGCTCTCGGTGTGGGTTCTCGGAGAGCGGATCACCGCGCGTAAGCTCCTCGGGCTCGCGCTAGGCATGGCGGCGATCGCGCTCCTTCTCGGCGAGGAATTCGCGCGGCTGCAGGGCGCGCCGGTCGGCGCGCTGCTCGTGCTCGGGGCGGCCTGGACCTGGGCGATCGGTACCGTGCTGCAGAAGCGGTTCCCGGTGCGCGCGCCGGTCGCCGCCTACACCGCGTGGCTCATGTTCGCAGGCGGCATTCCGATCTACCTCGCGGCGCTCGCCTTCGAGGATCCGGGTCACCTCGCCGACGTCGGAATGCACGCCTGGCTCGGCCTCGCCTACAACGTGTTTCTCGCATTCGGCTGGGCGCACTGGGCGTGGATCAAGCTCGCGACCTCGGTGTCGGTGACGGTGTTCTCGCTCAGCATGCTGATGGTGCCGGTCGTCGGCGTCTTCGGCGGTGCGCTCCTGCTCGGCGAGCGGCCGGGGCTCGCCGAATTCGGCGCGCTCGCGCTCGTACTGGGCTCGCTCGCGACGGTCATCGCGCCGCAGCGGTCGCGCTGAGCGCGCGCGCCCGGGGAATCGCCTGCGGGTTCCAGGTGCGCCGCGCCCACTCGAGCAGCTCGCGATCCCCGACATCGCGCGGCGGCGCGTGACCGAGAAACGCGAGCGCCGCGCGCAGGTCGTCCGCCCCTGCGGCAGGCGCGCCGGTGCGCTTCGCGAGCTTGCGCCCGGCGGCGTCCACCGCGACCGGCACGTGCAGATAGCGCGGGCGCGGCAGCTCGAGCAGCCGCTGCAGGTGTATCTGGCGCGCGGTGGAATCGAGCAGGTCGGCGCCGCGCACGACGTCGGTGACGCCTTGCGCGGCGTCGTCGACCACCACCGCGAGCTGGTAGGCGAAGACACCGTCGGCGCGGTAGACGACGAAATCGCCGACGGCGCGCTCGACCGATTCCGCGAATGCGCCCTGCACCCGGTCGACGAACGCGATCGGCTCGGCGGCGGTGCGCACGCGGACCGCGCGCGGCTTTCGCCCCGCGGCGAGCCCGGCGCGACAGGTGCCCGGATAGACGCTCGCGCCCTCGGGCGCGAGCGCCGAATCGCCGATCTCGCGTCGCGTACAGCCGCACCAGTAGGCGGCGCCGCACGCCTGGAGCTGCGCGAGCGCCGCGCGGTACCGCTCGAGCCGCTCGCTCTGGCGCACGACCGCGCCGTCCCACACGAGCCCGAGCGCTTCCAGCTGGCGCAGGATCGTATCGGCGGCACCCGGCCGCTCGCGCGCCCGGTCGAGGTCTTCGATTCTCACGTGCCAGCGGCCGCCCGCGGCGCGCGCATCGAGCCAGCTCGCCGCGGCGGCGACCAGCGATCCGAAGTGAAGCGGGCCGGTGGGCGAGGGCGCGAACCGGCCGACATAGGGGCGCGTGCGCTCGGGCGGCATGCGCCGGAGCAATATACACTGCGACCTTTACCCTCCGACGAAAGGACCCGCCATGGCGACGCTGGAACTGACGCTCGA
>JAOAFL010000079.1 GCA_026416295.1 Burkholderiales bacterium
CACCTTGCCGCCCGTCTCGCGGGCCGTTAGCGCCCTACTGGATGTGCATCGGCGCGAGGTCTATGAACCAGCTCCTCGGCTGAACGACCCCCTTCACGCGCGGGCTCATCGCCCGCGGGCCGACGTCGTGCGCGACCCACAGGAACGGCGCCTCCTCGACGATGCGCGCGTGCAGGCGCGCGAGCGCCGCATCGCGGCCCTTCTCGTCGAAGGTGTTGCGCGCCTTGGCGATCAGCTCGTCGAACTCGGCGTTGCCGAAGTAGCCCCAGTTGTTCGACACCGGCGGAAAGGTCTTGGTCGAGACGAACCGCACCATCGCGAAGAACGGATCCATCGCTGCGAACGTCACGTTGATCGCGTGCGCGCCGCGCGCGTTCGGGTGCTTCGCGCCTTCGCGCCAGTTGGTGAAGAGCGCGTTCCACTCGATCACCTCCAGCTCGACATCGAAGTAGCACTGCCGCAGCGCCTGCTGCAGGAACTCGTTCATCGGCACCGGCTGCATCTGCCCGGAACCCGAGGCCGAGGTGATCGTCTTCACCTTGAGCCGCTTGTTCGGCCCGTAGCCCGCCTCCTGCATCAACCGCTGCGCCTCCTTGAGGTCGTAGCGGATGTCGAACTTGGGGTTCCCCCACCACGGATGCCCGGGCGGCACCGTGCCCTTCGGAATCTCCATCATGCCGCCGAGCGCCTGTTTCAGCTCCTCGCGGTTGACGCACAGGTTCGCGGCGTAGCGAACGCGCCGGTCGAGCCAGGGCGAGCCTTCGACGAACGAGAATTGCCAGGGCCACACATGCGGCTGGGCGTTGGTGTAGATGACGAACCCGCGCTGCCGGATCTGAGGAATGGCGTCCGGCGCCGGGTTCTCGATCCAGTCCACCTGCCCCGAAAGGAGCGCTGCGGTGCGGGCGCTCGCCTCCGGCATCGGCAGCAGCACCACCCGATCGAGCTTCGGGCGCCGCTTCGGATCCCAGTAGGCGTCGTTCTTCGTGTATTCGGCCCGCTCGCGGGGGGTAAAGCGCACCATCTTGAACGGCCCCGAGCCCGAGGGGTCGGCGGCGAACGCCGCCCAGGCCTGGCGCGCGCGCTCGGCCGGGTCGGCGACGTTCGCGAGCGCGTCCCACTTCTTCTGCCAGTGCGCCGGCGAAGCGATGAAGAGGTTCGTCAGATTGAGCGGCAGGAAGCTGTCCGGCTCGCGGGTGGTGAGTTCCACCGTGTAGTCGTCGATCTTTCGCGCCGACACGAGCGTCGGCATGCGCGACACGGTGACGCCCACCTGGTCGGGCGCAAAATGGCGCGCCTCCTTCTTCAGCACCTTCTCGACGTTCCAGACGATCGCGTCGGCGTTCACTTCGCTGCCGTCGTGAAACCGCACGCCCTTGCGAAGCACGAAAGTCCATTTCGTCCTGTCGCGCTCGTCCACCTTCCAGGAGGTGGCGAGCCCGGGCACGATCACGCTCGGCCGGTCGGCCGAGGAAAGGTCCCAGTGCGTGAGCGCGTCGTAGAGCGGGATGCCGGTGAAGCGGTTGCCCTCGAAGCCCTGGTCGGGCTGGCCGTGCGTCTTCGGGATGTCGGCCGCGGTCATCGCGATCCGCAGCACCTGCTGCTGGGCCGGTGCGACGAGGGGGAACGCGAGCGCGAGCGCGCCGAGGAGCGCGCGCCAAGGTCGAGTGATTTGGCTCATCTGCCGTCTCCGTTCGAGCGGAAGGGATGCCGTACGAGACGCAACTTGCGTGCCGGGTCGCGCCGTCCCTCCATTCCGGCGCCACCGCCTGAGGATTGCACGCCCATTGTGCACGGTGCACCGCGATGTGGCAACCGACGCACCGCGGCGGCGCGCTTGCGGCTTACGCCGCTATTTCTTCCACGCGGGCGCGCGCTTTTCGATGAACGCGCACATGCCTTCGCGCCCTTCGGGGTGCGCGAAGTCCGAGGCGATCACCTCGCCCGCGAGCGCGTACGCGCGCTCGAGCGGCATCTCCATCTGCTGGTAAAAAGCGCGCTTTCCGGCGGCGACGGTGGCCGCGGGCTTCGCCGCGAGCTTGCGCGCGAGCGCCTCGGTCGCGGCATCGAGTTCCGCGTCCGGCACCACTCGGTTCACGAGCCCCCAGGCGAGCGCCTGGCGCGCGTCTATCGGGTCGCCCGTGAGGAGCATCTCGAGCGCATGCTTGCGAAGAAGGTTGCGTCCGATCGCGACGCCGGGCGTCGAGCAGAAGAACCCCCAGCTCACGCCCGGCGCGACGAACTTCGCGCTCTCGGCCGCGACGGCGAGGTCGCATTGCGCGACGAGCTGGCAGCCGGCGGCGGCCGCCGCCCCCTGTACCTTCGCGATCACCGGCTGCGGAAGCTTCGGGATCGCGGTCATCATCCGGCTGCAGCGCGCGAAAAGCTCGGCGATCCGCGGCTGCTCGGCGAGCGCGCGGATCTCCTTCAGATCGTGTCCGGCGCAGAAGCCCCGGCCGCGCGCGGCGATCACCACGACGCGCACGTTGCGGTCCGAGGCGATCGCGTCGAACGCGGCCTCGAGCGCCGCGATCGTCTCGCTCGTCAGCAGATTCATCTGCTGCGGGCGGTTGAGCGTGAGGGTCGCGACCCCGTCGCGGTCCTCGCGAAGCAGGACGGGTTCTTCGCTCTGCGGCACTGCGCTCATGGCCGTTCTCCTTTCGTCAGGTATCGATCGCCGAAGCGGATTTCGCGCGCTGGCGCAGGATGAACTTCTGGATCTTGCCGGTCGAGGTCTTGGGCAGCTCCCCGAACACCACCGCGCGCGGCGCCTTGAAGTGCGCGAGATGCTCGCGGCAGAACGCGATGATCTCTTCCTCGGTCGCGCTCGCGCCGGGTTTCAGTTCCACGTACGCGCACGGCGTCTCGCCCCACTTCGGGTCGGGCTTTGCGACCACCGCGGCCGCAAGGACCGCCGGATGCCGGTAGAGCACGTCCTCGACCTCGATCGAGGAGATGTTTTCGCCCCCGGAGATGATGATGTCCTTCGAGCGGTCCTTGATCTTCACGTAGCCGTCCGGATGCACGACCGCGAGGTCGCCCGAGTGGAACCAGCCGCCGGCGAACGCCTTCTGCGTCGCCGCCGGGTTCTTCAAGTAGCCCTTCATCGTGATGTTGCCGCGGAACATGATCTCGCCCATCGTTTCGCCGTCGGCGGGCACCGGCGTCATCGTTTCCGGATCCATCACCGCAAGGCCTTCCTCCATCAGGTAGCGCACGCCCTGCCGGCCGTTCAGCCGCGCGCGCTCCGAGATGTCGAGCGCCGCCCACTCCTCGTGCTTTGCGCACACCGTGGCCGGCCCGTACACCTCGGTGAGACCGTAGACGTGCGTGAGGTCGAAGCCCATGCGTTCCATGCCCTCGATCATCGCCGCAGGCGGCGCCGCGGCCGCGACCATCGCGTGCACCTTGTGCGCGATGCCGCGCTTCAGTTCCTCCGGCGCGTTGATGAGCGTCGTGTGAACGATCGGCGCGCCGCAGTAGTGCGTGACGCGATAGGCGCGGATCGCATCGAAAATCGCGCGCGCCTCGACCTTGCGCAGGCAGACGTTCGTGCCGGCGTTGGCCGCCATGGTCCAGGGGAAGCACCAGCCGTTGCAATGGAACATCGGCAGCGTCCACAGGTACACCGAATGCTGCGGCATGCCCCAGGTGACGATGTTGCAGATCGCGTTCAGGTACGCGCCGCGGTGGTGATAGACGACGCCCTTCGGGTCGCCGGTCGTTCCCGAGGTGTAGTTGAGCGCGATCGCATCCCATTCATCCTCGGGCCAGCGCCAGGCGTACTGCGGGTCCCCTGAGGCGAGGAACGCCTCGTATTCAATGTCGCCCAGCCTGCGGCCCTCGCCCCGATACTCCGGGTCGTCCACGTCCACCACGAACGGGCGCGATTTCGCCTTCGCGAGCGCTTTCTCGATCGTCGGCGAGAACTCCCGGTCGGTAATCAGCACTTTCGCCTCGCCGTGGTTCAGCATGAACGCGATCGCGTCGGCGTCGAGCCGCGTGTTCAGCGTGTTCAGCACGGCCCCGGTCATGGGAACGCCGAAGTGGCACTCGTACATCTCGGGGGTGTTGGCGAGCATCACCGCCACCGTGTCGCCGCGGCCGATCCCGCGCGCCGCGAGCGCCGACGCAAGCCGCCGGCAGCGCGCGTAGGTCTCTGCCCAGGTGTAGCGCCGCGCGCCGTGGATCACCGCGGTGCGCTTCGGATAGACGGCCGCGGTGCGCTCGATGAAGCCGAGCGGCGTCAGCGGCACGTAGTTCGCCGGGTTCCGGTCGAGGTCGCGGTCGTAGGGGCTCGTCGCTGCGGTCATGGCGGAAAGTATAGCCCCCCGGCGAATCAGGGTTTGGCCCGCCGCCAGACGCTGCCGCCCGCTTTCGCCGCCGCCTTGTCCAGCTCGTCGAGGTACGCCTCGTGCAGGGCGACCTCGTCGGCGCTTGCGCGCAGTACGACGAGCCGCGCGGGATCGACGCGCGCCGCAGCCGTCGCCTCGACCGGCGCCTCGAGCGCGATCGCGAGGCTTTCCTGCCCGCGGGTCATCGCGAGATAGACGTCGGCGAGCAGGCGCGCGTCCAGTTGCGCGCCGTGCAGGTGCCGGTGCGAGTTGTCCACGCCGTAGCGCTCGCACAGCGCATCGAGCGAGTTCTTGCGGCCCGGGTGCAGCTCGCGCGCCATCGCGAGCGTGTCGACGATCCCGGCGACGTGATCGGCGATGCGTCCGCGGCCGACGCGCGCGAGCTCCGCATCGAGAAACTCGACGTCGAATTCGGCGTTGTGGATGACGAGTTCGGCGCCGGCGACGTAGGCGAGAAACTCCTCGACGATGTCGGCGAACCGCGGCTTGTCGGCGAGGAACTCGCGCGTGATGCCGTGCACGCGCAGCGCTCCCTCCTCGATGTCGCGCTCGGGGTTGAGGTAGCGGTGAAACCCCCGGTCGCTCACGCGCCGGTTGACCAGTTCGACGCAGCCGATCTCGATGATGCGGTCGCCGAGCCGGGGATTGAGGCCCGTCGTTTCGGTGTCGAGGACGATCTGGCGGGTCGCCATACGGGGACCGGGTCAGGCCTGCGCGCGCGCAAGAAGCTCGTCGATCGCGCGGTTGGCGAGCGCGTCGGCGCGCTCGTTCAGCGCCTCGCCCGCGTGCCCGCGCACCCAGCGCCACTCGACTTCATGCGCTCGCGCGAGCGCCTCCAGCGCGCGCCAGAGCTCGGCGTTCCTCACGGGCTGGCGCGACGCGGTGCGCCAGCCGCGCCGTTTCCAGTCGTGGATCCACTCGGTGATGCCCTTCTGCACGTACTGCGAGTCGGTATAGACGCGCACGCGGCTCGGGCGCTTGAGCGCCGCGAGCCCCTCGATCACCGCGCGCAGTTCCATGCGGTTGTTCGTCGTCTCGCGCTCTGCGCCCCAGAGCGCCTTTTCCCGCCCGCGGGCGCGCAACACCACCCCCCAGCCGCCGGGGCCGGGGTTGCCGCGGCAGGCGCCGTCGGCCCAGATCTCGACCTCCGGTTCACGCATCGCGCGAGCGCCGCGTGCCCTGCGGCTCGCCGTTACGCGAGTGCGGCATCGCCGCGAGCGCGCGCCGTCGCGCGCGCTCCTGGCGCCACGCGGGCGTGATGACGCGCATGCCGTGCACGCGCTTTACCGCGCGCACGACGTAGACGCCGCCGAGCACCGGCCACCAGCGCGCTCCCGCCTTTTCCAGAAATGCGAGCCGCCGAAGCCACGCGCCGCTCGCAAGCGGCGGCGCGTAGCAGCCGAAGCAGCCGCCGTTCAGCTCGAAGCCGAGCAGCTTCAGCCACTCCTTCAGGCGCAGCAGGCCGACGAAGCGCCCGTCCCACGGCGCGCCCGCGAGCCGCCGGCGCGGTGCGCGCATGAGCGCCTGCCGCAGGCCCCACAGCGACAGCGGATTGAATCCCGAGATCACGATCTGCCCCTCGGGCCTCAGTACGCGCTCGGCCTCGCGCAACAGCAGGTGCGGGTCGCCGGCCGCCTCCAGCGCGTGCGGCAGCGCGATCAGATCGACGCTCTTGTCGGCCAGCGGAAGCTGCTGCGGGTCGGCGGCGAGCGTGGCGCCCGGCTCGAGCGCGACGGTGAACCGGAACGGGATGCGGTTCGCGGCGAGGAAATCGATGCCGGGCAGTCCGGCCTGCAACGCGCGAAAGCCGAACACGTCCTCGGTCGCGGCGGCGAACTGCGCCAGTTCCCACGCGAGCACGTGCCGGCCCTGTTCGGTCGCGAACCAGTCGGCGAGCTGCGGCGCGCGCAGGCAGCGCGCGCCGTTATACTTCGCCGGGGCCGTCGAAACGAAGGACTGCCGATCCATGCTGGAGATCGTTCCGCTGCCGGCGTTTCGCGACAACTACATCTGGACGCTGCGTCACGGCGATGCGGCGGCGGTGGTCGACCCCGGCGACGCGCGCCCGGTGAAGGACTACCTCGCGCGCGAGCGCCTGCGGCTCGTGGCGATCCTCGCGACGCACCACCATCCGGACCACGTCGGCGGCATCGCCGAGCTGGCCGGCGACACCGGCGCCCCGGTCTATGGTCCGCGCGCCGAGCCGATCCCGGCGCTCACGCACCCGGTCGCCGAGGGCGATACGGTCGCGCTCGCCGCGCTCGGCGTCGCGTTCGCCGTGTTCGACGTTCCGGGGCACACGCGCGCGCATGTGGCCTATTATGGCGCAGGCGCGCTTTTCTGCGGCGACACGTTGTTCGCGTGCGGCTGCGGGCGCTTGTTCGAAGGCACGCCGGCGCAGATGGTCGGCTCGCTCGCCAAGCTCGCCGCGCTGCCGGGCGCGACGCGCCTCTATTGCGCGCACGAATACACGCTCGCCAACATCGAATTCGCGCGCAAGGTGGAACCCGAGAACGCCGCGCTCGCCGAACGCGAAGCGCGCGCGCGCGCGCTTCGCGCGCAGGGGCGCCCGACGCTCCCGTCGACGCTCGACGAGGAACGCGCGACCAATCCGTTCCTGCGCTTGGCCGAGCCGGCGGTCGTCGAGGCCGCAAGCCGTTATCTCGGCGAACGCGTCTGCGAGCCGGTGCGCGTCTTCGCTGCGATCCGCGAATGGAAAAACCGCGCCTGAAGCGCGCCGCGTTCGCTGCGCTCGCCGCGCTGCTCGCCGCCGGCTGCGCGACGCCGATGCGCGAGGAGGCGCCGGTCGCGACGCCCGCCGCCGTTGCCGCGCCCGCGCGCAGCGCCACGGGGCCGGTGTTCGCCGCAGGCGACGCGGCGCTCTCGGCGCAGGCGGCGCCCGCTGCGCCTGCGGTCGCGGCGCCCGAGCCGCTCGCGCCGCTCGATGCGAGCCGCCTGCCGCCCTTCGACGGGGCGCGCGAGGAACTCAAGCGGCCGGTGCGCGTGCCGACGGTGGACCGCACGCTGCGCCACGACGACCTGTGGCAGCGCATCCGCGACGGCTTCGCGATGCCCGATCTGGACGGGCCGCTCGTACGCGAAAAGATCGCCTGGTACCTCGCGCGGCCGGAGTACCTGCGCCGCATGTTCGAGCGCGGTCGCCTGTACCTGTACCACATCGTCGAGGAGATCGAGCGCCGCGGCCTGCCGACCGAGCTCGCGCTGCTGCCGATGGTCGAAAGCTCGTTCAACCCGATGGCGTACTCGCGCGCGCACGCCTCCGGCCTCTGGCAGTTCATCCCCGGCACCGGAAAGCGCTACGACCTCAAGCAGAACTGGTGGTACGACGCGAGGCGCGACATCGTCGATTCGACCGCCGCGGCGCTCGAGTACCTGAAGGCGCTCTACGACATGCACGGCGACTGGCATCTCGCGCTCGCTTCGTACAACTGGGGCGAGAACGCGGTCGCGCGGGCGATCGAGAAGAACCGCGCCGCCGGGCTTCCGCTCGACTACTCGAGCCTCACGATGCCGCTCGAGACGCGCCACTACGTGCCGAAACTGCAGGCGCTGAAGGCGATCGTCGCGACCCCCGACGTCTTCGGCATCGCGCTCGACCCGATCCCGAACCGGCCGTACTTCACGACCGTCACCAAGACGCGCGACATCGACGTGCGGCTCGCTGCGCGCCTTGCCGAGATGCCGGTCGAGGAGTTCGTCGCGCTCAACCCCGGCTTCAACCGGCCGGTGATCCCCGTGCGCGAGAACCCGAGGATCGTGCTGCCCGCCGACCGCGTCGAGGTGTTCCGCGCCAACCTGCAGAAGTACGACGAGAAGGCGCTCGTGTCCTGGCGTACATACCATCCGAAAAAGGGCGAGACGCTGGAAGCGATCGCCAGGCGCTTCGGCGTCGGCGTCGCGCAGCTGAAGGAAGTGAACGGCATCGGCGCCCGCAGCCGCGGCCTGCCGCCGATTCTCGTCGTACCGACGAACGGCGCGGCGAGCCTTGCGCGCCTGCCGATCATGTACGCACCGCCGATTCCGGTCGCGCCGAGCGCGCGCGCGACGACGCACCGCGTACAGCCGGGCGAGACGCTCGCGACGATCGCCGCGCGTTACCGCGTGAGCGTCGAGGACCTGCGGCGCTGGAACCAGATCGGACGGCTTCAACCCGGGCAGGTGCTGAGGATACAGGCGCCGGCGGCACAGCCCGATGCCGCGGCGGCCCGCAAGCCGGCTGCGGGGAAACCGAAACCGAAGACGAAAGCGAACAGAAAAAAGCCAAGAACGTCAGGCCGTTGACGGCGCTTCTCTAGAAACATTCTCGGAGTTATTGCGCTGCGGGATCCGGCGGCCGCGCGTGTCGCTAGAATGAGCGCGTGCGCGCGTTCTCTCGACGGACGGCGGCTTTTGCGCTCGCGCTGGCCTGCGCGGCGCCGCTCGGCGCCGCGCAGGCGGCCGACCCGGTGCTGATGCTCCTTTTCGGCATCGCGCGCGAAATGGTGATCTCGCACGCGATGCAACAGCCGTCCAGGGCGGCGCGCGAGGCGAGCCCCACGGTCGAGCTCTATCCCGGAACGACGGTCACGCCGGCGCAGCTTCGGCGCCTGATCGACGAGTGCTTCGGGTATCTCTCGCAGGCGCAGCGCGAGGAAATCTTCGCCGCGCTGCACGCGGCGATCCTCGAGCCGCGCCACGCCGCGATCCGCGCCTCGCTGATCGGTTATTTCGCCGAGCGCGCGCTCGCCGTGCGCGCCCTCGGCGAGCGCCTCGCGCAACTTTCGCCGCGCGAAAAGGAGCGCATCGTCGACGAGTTCCGCGCCGAGCTCGGCGCGATGTCGCCCGAGCGGCGCAGCGAACTCGGCGAGGCGTTGCGCAAGCGGCTGCTGCCGGTGCCCGAGGACCTCGGTCAGATGTTGCTCGCGGCGCTCGAGCGATAGAGCACGCAGTTCACCGTTCGCGTCGGCGACAGGCGCACCGGCGCCGGCCAGCGCTCGCGGCACTCGGCGCGCGCCTGCGGGCAGCGCGGATGGAAGTGGCAACCGACGGGCGGATCGACCGGCGAGGGCAGTTCGCCCGCGAGGCGCACGCGCTCGCGCCGGCCGGCGATGCGCGGCACGGCCGCGAGCAGCGCTTCGGTGTAGGGATGCTTCGGCGCCCCGAGCACCTCCTCGGCGCTGCCCTGCTCGACGATCCGCCCGAGGTACATCACCGCGACCTCGTGCGCGAGGTATTCGACCACCGCGATGTTGTGCGTGATGAAGAGGTACGCGAGCCCGAGTCGCGCCTGAAGCTCGCGCAGGAGGTTCAGGATCTGCGCCTGCACCGACACGTCGAGCGCGCTCGTCGGCTCGTCGCAGACGACGAGACGCGGCTCGACCGCGAGCGCGCGCGCGATCGCGATGCGCTGGCGCTGGCCGCCGGAGAACTCGTGCGGATAGCGCGCGGCGGCCTCGGCCGGCAGTCCCACCTGCTCGAGGAGCGCAGCGATCCTCCGTTCGCGCTCGGCGTCGCTTGCGCCCACGCCGAGCGCGCGCATGCCCTCGGCGAGGATGTCGCCGACGCGCAGGCGCGGGTTGAGCGAGCCGTAGGGGTCCTGGAAGACGATCTGCATCGCGCGGCGCAGCCGGCGCAGGCGCTCGCGCCCGAGCGTGGCGAGGTCTGCGCCGTCGAAGCGCACCGTGCCGCCCGAGAGCGGCAGGAGCCGCAGGATCGCCTTGCCGGCGGTCGTCTTGCCGCAACCCGATTCGCCGACGAGCGCGAGCGTGCGCCCGGCGCGGATGTCGAGCGAGATGCCGTCCACTGCCCGCACCCAGCCGACGGTGCGCCGCAGCACCCCGCGCCGGATCGGAAAGTGCACCTTCAGATCGCGCACTTCGAGGAGCGGCGCGCTCGCGGCCGCCTGCGGCTCCCCGCGCGCCTCGAGCAGCGTCGGCTCGCCGACGGCAGCCGCCGGGCCCTTTTCCTCGCGCACGAGGCAGCGCACGAGGTGGCCGTCGGCGAGCGCGACCATGCGCGGCGCGACCCACCGGCAGCGCTCGATCGCTTCGTCGCAGCGCTCGGCGAAACGGCAGCCGCGGAATTCGCCGGTGAGCGGCGGCACCTGCCCCGGAATCACCGCGAGCGCCGCGGCGCGCTTCTCGGCCCCGGGCAGCGCGTCGAAGAGCTTGCGCGAATACGGGTGCTGCGGTGCGCGCAGGAACTGCTCGCGGCTCGCCGCTTCGACGATCTGCCCGGCGTACATCACCGCGACGCGCTGCGCCATCTGGGCGACGATGCCGAGATCGTGCGTGACGAGCATCACCGCAAGGCCCCGTTCGGCCTGAAGCCGCGCGAGCAGCTCGAGGATCTGCGCCTGGATGGTGACGTCGAGCGCGGTAGTCGGCTCGTCGGCGAGCAGCACCTCGGGCTCGGCCGCGAGCGCCGCGGCGATCATCACCCGCTGCTTGAGCCCGCCGGAGAGCTGGAACGGGAATTCGTCCATGCGGCGTGCCGGATCGGGCACGCCGACCTGCGCGAGCAGTTCGAGCGCGCGCGCGCGCGCCGCGCGCCCGCGCAACGGCGTGTGGCGCCGGATCACCTCGAGGATCTGGCGGCCGACGGCGAGTACCGGATTGAGCGCTGCCGAGGGCTCCTGAAAGATCATCGCGATGCGGCGGCCGCGCACCGCGCGCATCGCCGCCTCCGGAAGCGCGAGGAGGTCGGTGCCCTCGAGCAGCACGCGGCCCTCGGCGATGCGCCCGGTCTCGGGAAGCAGGCGCAGCACCGAGAGCGCGGTCATCGATTTGCCGCAGCCCGATTCGCCGACGAGCGCGACGCACTCGCCGCGCCGCAGCTCGAGATCGACGCCGTCGACCGCGCGCACCTCGCCCTGGACGGTATCGAGGCGCGTCGCGAGCCGCTCGATCGCGAGCGTCGGCGCGTTCATCGCACCCCCGCGCCGGCGGCGGCGACGCGCACGCGCGGATCGAACCCGTCGCGCACCGCGTCGGCGAACAGGTTCGCGGCGAGCACCAGCACCAGCATGAACGCGAACGCGGTCGCGAGCGTCCACCACACCGGCGGCTCGCGCGACATCTCCAGGCGCGCCGCGTTGATCATCGTGCCGAAGCTGCTCGTCGACGGATCGACGCCGACGCCGACGTAGGAGAGCACCGCCTCGGCGAGGACCAGCCCCGAGAAGTCCATCACCAGCGCGATGATCACGATGTGCGCGACGTTCGGCAGGATGTGGCGCGAAAGAATCCGCGCGTGCGTGACGCCGAGCGCGTGGGCCGCCTGGATGTATTCGAGCTGCGAGAGCTTGAGCGCCTCGCCGCGCAGCAGGCGCGCAAGCCCCGTCCAGCTGGTGAAACCGAGGATGACGCAGAGCACGAGGAGCTTCGCGTCGGCGCGCTCGGCGGCGGTCGCGAACCATTCCGGGTGCCGGTCCATCACGACCTGCATCATCAGCACCGAGGCGGCGATCAGCAGCACCCCGGGAATCGAGTTGAGGGTGGTGTAGACGTACTGGATCGCGTCGTCCACCCAGCCGCGGAAATAGCCCGCCATGATGCCGAGCGCGACGCCGACCGGAAGGAGCACGAGCGTCGTCACCGTCCCGATGACGAGGCTCGTGCGCACCGACTTGAGCGCCAAGTAGAAGACGTCGTTGCCGACCTTGTCGGTACCGAGCACGTGATAGCCCTGCGCGAGCGCGAACGCGGGGCACGCGAGCGCGGCGAGCGCGGCGAACGTCCAGAACCCCGCCTGCCAGGGCACCTCGGGTCGGCGGCGGCGCAGTCGCCGCGTCGCGAGCGCTGCAAGGCCGATCAGCGCCGCGGCGACCCCGAGCCCCTGCGCGACCCTCCGGGCGACGTCGGCCGCCCACTCGGATTCGTCCGCAAGGTGCGCCCCGCCCCAGCGCAGCCGCGGGTAGTCGCGCGCGATGCCGCCGCCGGGCAGCTCGACCTGCTCTTTCGCGTACGAGCGCGTCGCAAGGGGGGCCGAATACGTCTTTTCGCTGCGGGTGCGGAGCGCCGGAAGCAGCGCGTCGAGGAGCGACAGCACCTCGACGCTGTAGGCGCGCGCGCCTGCGCCGCCCTGCGCGAGCGCCGGCCGATAGTGCAGCGAGTCGGCGAGCGCGACGACGAGATAGGCGGCGAGCACCACCGACGCGGCGACCGCCGCGGGGCGGCGGAAGACGCGCGCCCAGGGCGCGGCCAGATGCGGCCGGCGAGCGCAGTAGCGCGCGTAGCCGATGCCGACGGCGACGAGCAGCCACAGAAGCAGGTCGGTGACGAGTACGACCGGCACGTCAGTCGAAGCGGATGCGCGGATCCACGAGCGTGTACGAGAGGTCGGTGAGGATGAGTCCGACGATGTAGAGCACCGAGCCGACGAACACCATCGCGCGCACGACGGCGAAGTCCTGCGCCTGGATCGCGTCGATCGTGTAGCTGCCGAGGCCCGGGATGCCGAAGAACGACTCCATGAGGAGGCTGCCGAGGAAAAGGAGCGGGATCACCGCGACCACGCCGGTGAGGATCGGGATGAGCGCGTTCCTCAGCACGTGGCCGAAGAGCACCGCCGACTCCGCGAGACCCTTCGCGCGCGCGGTGCGCACGTACTCGCGCCCCATTTCCTCGAGAAAGATCGTGCGGTACCAGCGCGTGCTCGCGCCGATGCCGGCCACCACGCCGATCGCGACCGGCAGCACGAGGAACTTCAGCGCATCCGGTCCCTCGGCGTAGCCCGAGATCGGCACGAGGCGCCAGAGCTTGGAAAACACGTACTGGCCGCCGATGATGTAGAAGAGCGTCGAAATCGACATCATCGCGACGCAGAGCACCACGCCCCAGAAGTCGAGGTAGGTGGCGCGGAAGAATGCGAGCAGCAGCGCGAAGCTCACGCAGACCGCAAGCCCTACCAGGAACACCGGCACCGCAAGCGCCAAGCTCGGCCACATGCGCGCGGCGATCTCGCGGCCGATGTCGCGCCGGTCCTCCGAAAAACCGAAGTCGAACACGAACAGGCGCACCGACTTCTCGAAGAAGATCGTGCGCGTGAGCTTTTCGAGCCCGGGCGCCTCGGCGTTCCAGACGAGCGGCTTGTCGTAGCCGCGCTCGGCCTTCCACTTCGCGATCGCCTCCGGGGTGACGCGCTTTGCGCCGAGCTGCATGCGCGCCATGTCGTCGGGCGAATTGACGACGAAGAAGAGCACGAAAGTGACCAGATTGACGCCGACGAGGATCGGCACGGCGTACGCGAGCCGCCGGACGATGTAGGCGAACATCAGGCGAGCGTCGCCGGCGGCGTGCGCGGCGCGGCGGGCCGCGCCGCGGCGCGCTCGCGGCGCCGGTAGAGCACGAACGCGGGCGCGACGCC
>JAOAFL010000088.1 GCA_026416295.1 Burkholderiales bacterium
CGGTGCCGACAAACGCGCACGCCGCCGCAAAGAGCACCGCCCAGAGCGCAGAACCGGCCGAAAGGAACAGCGCGACGAGGAGCGGTCCGGCGATGAAAATCACCTCGATCAGAACCGATTCCAGCGAATACGCCGTCGCAAGCTCGGCGTCGTCGCGAAGCCGCAGGCTGAAAAAGCTGCGCACGCTGGCGGTGACCGGTGGAAAGCAGGCGCCGGCGCCGGCGCAAAGCAGCAACCCGACGATGTTCGGTGCGCCGAGAGCGAAGGAGAAGCCAGCGCCCGCGAGCGCGATCGGATACGCGAATGCGCAGGCGATCAAGGTCGGTCGCGCCCCGAGCCGGTCGATCGAGCGGCCGAGGAACGGTGCGGCGACGGCGAGGCCAGCCACGTAGAAGCCGCTCGCCAAGCCGCCGACGGCGAACGAGTTGCTCGCCTGATGCGCAAGAAGGAGCAGGGCGAGCCCGGTGATTCCGATCGGAAACCGCGCGACCGCTGACGCGAGGAACAGACTTCTAAGTTCATGATCGGCAAGCACTTTAAGATATCTGCGCATCGTTGTGCTGCGATGCAACATTAAAAGAAAGGACGGCTCCATGTCGTTTCACGTGAAACAACGCGGATCAGAAGGAGATGGTTTCACGTGAAACGGTCGCGTATCATCCCGCATTAGAAGGCGGTCCGAGATGCAATTTCCAGAGGAGTTCGACGTCATCGTAGTCGGCGGCGGCCATGCTGGCACCGAAGCTGCGCTCGCGTCCGCAAGGGCAGGATGCCGCACGCTTCTGCTTACGCAGAACATCGAAACGCTGGGTCAAATGTCCTGCAACCCATCGATCGGAGGGATAGGAAAAGGACATCTCGTCAAGGAGATAGACGCTCTCGACGGAGTGATGGCGATCGCCACCGACGAGGCTGGGATTCAGTTCCGGACTCTGAATTCCTCGAAGGGTGCTGCGGTCAGGGCGACACGCGCGCAGGCCGACCGGGTCCTCTACAGGAAAGCGATACGGAAGCGGCTGGAAACCCAGCGAAATCTGTCGATTTTCCAGCAATCGGTGGACGACATCGTGATCGAAGGGGGGCGTGCGACCGGGGTCGTCACCCAGATCGGGATCAGGTTCCGCGCAAAAGCGATCGTTCTGACCGCAGGCACCTTTCTCGCCGGCCGCATTCATGTGGGCCTCAGAAGTTACGAGGGAGGCCGTGCAGGAGATCCGGCGTCTTCGAGCCTTGCGGCGAGACTCCGCGATCTCAATCTTCCGGTCGGGAGGCTTAAGACGGGAACCCCGCCACGCCTGGACGCAAGAAGCATCGATTTCAGCGTGATGGAAGTTCAGCCGGGCGACCATCCCGAGCCGGTCTTTTCTTTCATGGGCCGGCGCGACATGCACCCGCCACAAAGGCCTTGCTGGATCACACATACGAACCCGAAAACGCACGAAATCATCCGGGCGGCCCTCGACCGTTCGCCGATGTTTACCGGTGTCATCAAGGGCATCGGCCCGCGTTATTGCCCTTCGATCGAGGACAAGGTCCATCGCTTCGCCGGCAAGGATAGCCACCAGATTTTCCTCGAGCCGGAAGGGCTGGAGACGACGGAGATCTATCCGAACGGTATCTCGACGAGCCTGCCGTTCGACGTCCAGCTCGCGCTGGTGCGATCGATCCGAGGGCTGGAGCGCGCTCACATCGTTCGGCCAGGGTATGCGATCGAGTACGACTATTTCGATCCGAGAAGCCTGAAGTCTTCTCTGGAGACGAAATCCATTTCAGGCCTCTTCTTCGCCGGCCAAATCAACGGAACGACCGGATACGAGGAGGCCGCAGCGCAGGGGTTGCTCGCGGGCTTGAACGCGGCCCTTCAGGTCAAGGGGCGCGACCCTTGGTGTCCTGGAAGAGACGAGGCGTATCTCGGGGTGCTCGTCAGCGATCTTGTGACGAGCGGCGTGACCGAGCCTTACCGGATGTTCACGAGCAGGGCGGAATACCGCCTGATGCTGAGAGAGGACAACGCCGACCTTCGTCTCACTGAAATCGGTCGCCGCTTAGGCATCGTCGGCGACGAACGATGGGAAGCGTTTTGCCGGAAGCGCGATGCGATCGAGCGCGAGCGAGAGCGGCTGCGCAGCCATTGGATCAACCCCAAGCTGCTTCCGGATGAAGCGGCGATCCGCCTTCTGGGTAAACCCTTGGAGCGCGAGCACACGCTGGAAGAGATCCTGCGAAGGCCTAATGTAAGTTATCGCTCGCTTACTCAATATCTCAAAGATGGCCTTCCTCTTCCGGATGACGAGGTGGCATCTCAAGTAGAGGTCGAAGTGAAGTACGAGGGCTATGTCGCCAGGCAAAAGCAGGAAGTCGCTCGACGCGCCTCGCAGGACTCGATCCGTATCCCTCCCGACTTCGACTACTCGGAGGTCAAAGGCCTCTCCATCGAGGCGCGCCAGAAGCTGAGCCTTTGTAGGCCGGAGACGATCGGCCAGGCGGCGCGCATTTCCGGTGTCACCCCTGCTGCGATTTCGCTCCTCCTCGTACATCTCCGTCGGCGAGCCGCAGGCGCGAGCGCTTTGCCGGCCGAGGGCGCCCGGTCCGAACTTGCATGACGCCGCAGGCTGCGCTCGCTCGCGGTCTCGCGGAGCTCGGGCTCGCGCTCGGCGACGGCACGGCCGCGAAGCTCCTCGCCTATCTCGATCTGCTCGCCAAGTGGAACCGCACCCATAACCTGACGGCGATCCGCGACCCGGTGCAGGCGGTGAGCCGGCAACTGCTCGACTCGCTCGCAGTCTTGCCGGAACTTCCGGCCGGATCGCTCGCCGACGTCGGCTCCGGCGGCGGACTGCCGGGCATTCCGATCGCGATCGCGCAACCGGCGCGTCGCGTGACGCTGAACGACGCGAGCCACAAGAAGGGCGCGTTTCTTCGCCAGGCGGTGATCGAGCTCGACCTCGCGAACGCACAGGTGCACGTCGGCCGCGTCGAGCAGTGGCGGCCGCTCGAGCGCTTCGCGGTGGTCATCTCCCGGGGATTTGCGAACCTGGCGACGTTCATCGCGCGTTGCCGGCACCTTGTCGCCGCCGGCGGCGTGCTCGCAGCGATGAAGGGCGCGTACCCCGCCGAAGAGCTCGCCGAAGTGCGCGAGGGCTGCGATTGCAGCGACGTCAGGCGCCTGCGCGTGCCGCTTCTTGCCGCCGAGCGCCATCTCGTGCTTTGCCGGCCGGGCGCTTGACATGACGCGCGTGATCGCTGTCGCGAACCAGAAGGGGGGCGTCGGCAAGACGACGACGAGCGTCAACCTCGCCGCGAGCCTCGCCGCCGAGGGGCGCCGCGTCCTGCTCGTCGACATGGATCCCCAGGGCAACGCCACCACCGGCAGCGGTGCGGACAAGCGGGCGCTCGCGCGCACGGTGTACCACGCCCTGCTCGGGCTGGCCGAGCTCGCGGCGATCCGGGTTCGCGCCGAAAAAGGCGGCTACGATCTCGCGCCCGCGAACCGCGAGCTTGCGGGGGCGGAAGTGGAGCTGGTCGAGCTGCCCGCCCGCGAAGCGCGTCTTTCCGCCGCGCTTGCGCCGGTGCTCGGCGAGTACGACATCGCGCTCATCGACTGCCCGCCCTCGCTCAGCCTGCTCACGGTGAACGCGTTCGTCGCCGCCACCGAGGTGCTCATCCCGATGCAATGCGAGTACTACGCGCTCGAGGGCCTGTCCGATCTGGTCGGCACGATGCGCCGGGTGCGCGCAAAGCTCAATCCGCGCCTCGAGATCGCGGGGTTGCTGCGCACCATGTTCGATGCGCGCAATACGCTCGCGCACCAGGTGTCACAGCAGCTCGAACGGCATTTCGGCGACAAGGTCTACCGCACGGTGGTCCCGCGAAACGTCCGGCTCGCCGAGGCCCCGAGCCACGGCGCGCCCGCCGTCGTCTGGGATCCGGGCTCGCGGGGCGCGCAGGCGTACGTTGCGCTCGCGCGCGAGATCCTCGAGCGCGCGGCCGGCGCAAGCCGCGCCGCGGCCTGAGCGTCCGGCGCATGCGGCAGCGAGGTCTCGGACGCGGGCTCGAGGCGCTGCTCGGCGGCGAGACCCCCGAGCGCGCAGAGCAGGCGACGACGCTTCCGGTCGCCGCGATCGTGCCCGGCCGTTACCAGCCGCGCACGCGCATGGACGAGGCGTCGCTCGCCGAATTGGCCGCCTCCATCCGCGCCCAAGGCCTCATCCAGCCGCTCCTCGTTCGTCCGCTCGCCGGCGCGAGCGAGTCGCGACGCTACGAGATCATCGCCGGCGAACGGCGCTGGCGCGCCGCGCAGATGGCCGGTCTGGCCGAGGTGCCGGTGCTCGTACGCGACGTGCCCGACGAGGCGGCGCTCGCGATGTCGCTGATCGAGAACATCCAGCGCGAGGACCTCAATCCGATCGAGGAGGCGGCGGGGCTGCAGCGGCTGATGAACGAATTCGGCCTGACCCACGAACGCCTTGCCGAGGCGATCGGCCGCTCGCGCAGCGCGGTCACCAACCTGCTGCGGCTGCTGCGGCTCGCCGAGCCGGTGCAGCGCATGCTCGCCGACGGCGCGCTCGAGACCGGCCACGCGCGCGCGTTGCTCGCCCTCGAGCCGGCGCAGCAAATCGAGGCGGCGCACCGCATCGTCGCGCGCGGGCTGTCGGTGCGCCAGGCCGAGGCGCTCGCTGCGCGGCGCAGGCGCGCGGCGCCGCGCGCCGCGCGCGCCGATCGCGACCTTCGGCGGCTGGAAGAAGAAGTGTCCGAGCGCATCGGCACCACCGTCGAGATCCGTCCGGGCCGCAAGGGACGCGGGCGAATCGTGCTGCACTATTCGAGCCTCGAGCACCTCGATGCGCTGCTCGCCAAGCTGCGCTGACTCGCCGGCGGCCGCGCGTTGACCGATGGCTTCGTCGAACGCTATACTTTGAAAGTTTTGCGGTCGCAGTGAGCACGGGTATCACACCGCGCGCGCTCGATCGGGCGGTGCGCGCCGTGCTTCGCTGGCAGGCAGCTGCGACCGCGGCGCTTGCGCTCTTTTCCGGGATCGCCTCCGGCTGGCACGGGGCGGCTTCGGCGGCGCTCGGCGGCGCGGTGAGCATGGGCGCCGGCGCGCTCTCGGCGTGGGTCGCCGGCCGGCGCCGGGCGCCGACCGCAGGGGGAATCGTCGCAGGAGCGTTGGTCGCCGAAGGCGTCAAGATCGGCGCGATCGCGGTCCTGCTGTGGCTGGTGCTGGTGCTGTACCGCGACGTGGTCGTGATCGCGTTCCTCGCCTCGTTCATGGTGACGGCGCTGATTTTTTCGATGGCTTTTTTCGTGCGCGACAGATAACCGAATGGCCGCCGCAGCCGAACTCACTCCGATCGAGTACATCAGCCATCACCTGAGCTTCTTCGCGACGCCGGTGGGCTCGGGCGGCTTCTGGACGCTGCACCTCGACACGCTCGCGGTCTCGCTCGCCGTCGGGGTACTCGGCATCGGCTTCCTGTGGTGGGTGGTGCGCGGGGCGAGCGCCGGGGTGCCGAACCGGCGCCAGGCGTTCGTCGAGCTCGCGTTCGAGTTCGTCACCAGCCAGGCGAAGACGGTCTTCCATCACGGCGACCTGCACCGCTTCGTCGCCCCCACCGCGCTCACGGTGTTCGTCTGGGTGTTGCTGATGAACGCGATGGATTTCCTGCCGGTCGACTGGGTCGCGCTCGGCACGCACCACCTCTCGGCGCACGGTTTCCGCATCGTGCCCACCGCCGACGTCAACACCACGTTCGCGCTCGCGCTCACGGTCTGGGCGCTGATGATCTACTTCAACGTCGCCGTAAAGGGCCTGGGCGGCTGGCTGCACGAGCTCGCCTGCGCGCCGTTCGGCATCCGGCCGTGGTGGGCGGCGCCCTTCCTCGTGGTGTTCAACCTGCTGTTCAACTTCATCGAATACGTCTCGAAGCCGCTTTCGCACTCGCTGCGGCTGTTCGGCAACATGTACGCCGGCGAGATCATCTTCCTGCTGCTCTGGATCTGGGCCGCGCACGCGACCTTCACCGGCGGCTTCTTCAGCGCGCTGGGCGGCGTGGTGTCGCTCCTCGCCTCGATCGCGCTCGGTCTGGGTTGGGCGATCTTTCACATCCTGATCGTCGTGCTGCAGGCCTTCATTTTCATGATGCTCACGGTGGTGTACATCGCGCTCGCCCACGAGCATCACTAGACCCCGAACCGCACTCCCACAGCTCACACAGAAAGGAACCAAGCGATGGAAAAACTCCAGCTTCTGGCGATGATTCAGGCCTACACCGGCATCGGCATCGGGCTGATGATCGGCGTCGGCGCCGCGGGCGCATGCATCGGCGTGGGCGTGATGTGCAGCCGCTTCCTCGAGGCGGCGGCGCGTCAGCCCGAGCTCACCGACTCGCTCCAGGCGAAAGTGTTTCTGCTGCTCGGCCTGATCGACGCCTCGTTCATCATCGGCGTGGGTCTGGCGATGATGTTCGCGTTCGCCAACCCGCTGCTCGCGGTGGTGCGCTGACGGCCCGCGGGGCCTGCGGCCGATCCCCGACGGGGCATCCATGAACATCAATCTCTCGCTGATCGCGCAGGCGATCGCGTTCGCGCTGTTCATCTGGTTCACGGTGCGGTTCGTCTGGCCGCCGCTGCTGCGCGCGATCGAGACCCGCCAGAAGACGATCGCCGACGGGCTCGCCGCGGCCGAGCAGGGACGCCGCTCGCTCGAGCTCTCCAGCCGTCAGGCCGAACAGACGCTGCGCGAGGCGCGCGACCGCGCAGCCGACATCGTCGCCCAGGCCGAGCGGCGCGCCGCGCAGCTGATCGAGGAGGCGAAAGCCGCGGCGCGCGCCGAGGCCGACCGCGAGCGCGCCGCCGCGCGCGCCGACATCGAACAGGCGATCGCGCGCGCGCGCGAACAGCTGCGCGCCGAGGTGGCGGCGCTCGTGGTCGCCGGCGCCGAGCGGATCCTGCGGCGCGAAGTGGACGCGCGCGCGCACGCCGAGCTGCTCGAGGCGGTGAAGCGGCAGCTGTAGATGGCCGAGCCCGCCACCCTCGCGCGACCGTACGCCGAAGCGGCGTTCGCGATCGCCGACGAGTCCGACCGGCGCGCCGAATGGTCGACGATGCTCGCGGCGCTCGCGGCGGTCGTCGCCGATCCGCGCGTGCGCGCGGCGATCGCCGACCCGAACCGCTCGGCGGCGCAGGCCGCCGGCCTCGTGATCGGCATCCTCGCCGGCCGCCTCACGGGCGAGGCGGAGAACTTCGTCCGGGTACTCGCGGAAAACGGGCGCCTGGAGCTGCTGCCCCACATCCGCGCGCAGTACGAGGCGCTGCGCAACGAGCGCGAGGGTGTGCTCGAGGCCGAGGTCCAGAGCGCCTTCGCACTGGAGGCTGCGGCGCTCGCCGATCTGGTCGCGCGCCTGGAGAAAAAGACCGGGCGCAAGGTGAAGGCGAGCGTGCGCCTCGACCCCGAGCTGATCGGCGGCGTGCGCATCGTGCTCGGCGACCGGGTGATCGACGGGTCGGTGCGCGCGCAGCTTGCGGCGCTCGAGAACGCGCTGAAGACCGGGTAGCGCAAGCCCGCGCCCGGCAATCCAAGGAGCAGGCATGCAACTCAACCCATCCGAAATCTCGGAACTGATCAAGAGCCGCATCCAGACGCTCGACGCCGGCGCCGAGATGCGCACCCAGGGCACGGTGGTGTCGGTGACCGACGGCATCTGCCGCATCCACGGACTCTCGGACGTAATGCAGGGCGAGATGCTCGAGTTTCCGAAGAACACCTACGGCCTTGCCCTCAACCTCGAGCGCGGCTCGGTCGGCGCGGTGATCCTCGGCGACTACGAGCACATCACCGAGGGCGACACGGTGAAATGCACCGGCAGAATCCTCTCGGTGCCGGTCGGGCCGGAGCTGCTCGGGCGCGTGGTGAACGCGCTCGGCCAGCCGATCGACGGCAAGGGACCGATCGATGCGAAGCTCACCGACGTGATCGAGAAGGTCGCGCCCGGCGTGATCGCGCGCCAGTCGGTGTCGCAGCCGGTGCAGACGGGCCTGAAGGCGATCGACGCGATGGTGCCGATCGGCCGCGGCCAGCGCGAGCTCATCATCGGCGACCGCCAGACAGGCAAGACCGCGGTCGCGGTGGACACGATCATCAACCAGAAAGGCAAGGACCTCTACTGCATCTACGTCGCGATCGGCCAGAAGGCGTCCACGATCGCCAACGTCGTGCGCAAGCTCGAGGAGTACGGCGCGATGGAATACACGATCGTCGTCGCCGCTTCCGCCTCCGAGTCGGCCGCGATGCAGTACATCGCCCCCTACGCCGGCTGCACGATGGGCGAGTACTTCCGCGACCGCGGCATGGACGCGCTCATCATCTACGACGACCTGACGAAGCAGGCCTGGGCCTATCGCCAGATTTCGCTTCTGCTTCGCCGGCCGCCCGGGCGCGAGGCGTATCCGGGCGACGTGTTCTACCTGCATTCGCGGCTGCTCGAGCGCGCCGCGCGCGTCAATGCCGCCTACGTCGAGAAGTTCACGAACGGCGCGGTCAAGGGCCGCACGGGGTCGCTCACCGCGCTGCCGATCATCGAGACGCAGGCGGGCGACGTCACCGCGTTCGTGCCGACGAACGTCATTTCGATCACCGACGGGCAGATCTTTCTCGAGACCGACCTCTTCAACGCCGGCATCCGCCCGGCGATCAACGCCGGCATCTCGGTCTCGCGGGTGGGCGGCGCGGCGCAGACCAAGATCATGAAGCGGCGCGACACCGGCGGCGGCGTGCGCCTCGCGCTCGCGCAGTACCGGGAGCTGGCGGCGTTCGCGCAGTTCGCGAGCGACCTCGACGAGGCGACGCGCAAGCAGCTCGAGCGCGGCCGCATGGTGACCGAGCTCATGAAGCAGCCGCAGTACCATCCGCTCGCGGTCTGGGAGATGGCGCTCACGCTGTTTGCGGTCAACAACGGGTACTTCGACGACGTTGACGTCAAGAAAGCGCTCGCCGCCGAGCGCTCGCTGCGCGACTGGCTGAAGACGCACTACGCGGAGCTGGTCGCGCGCATGGAGGAGAAAAAGGACCTCTCGGCCGAGGACGAGAAGCTGCTGCGCGCGGCGATCGAGGACTGGAAGAAGAACGGCAGCTACTGATGCCGGGCACCAAGGAAATCCGCCTCAAGATCCGGAGTGTGCAGAACACCCGGAAGATCACCAAGGCGATGGAGATGGTCGCCGCCTCGAAAATGCGCCGCGCCCAGGAGCGCATGCGCCAGGCGCGGCCCTACGGCGAGAAAATCCGCACGGTCGCCGCGCACATCAGCCACGCCAATCCCGAGTACAAGCACCCGTTTCTGGTCGCGCGCGAGACGGTCAAGCGCGTCGGCCTGATCCTCGTCACCACCGACAAGGGACTGTGCGGGGCGCTGAACACGAACGTCCTGCGGCTGGTGCTCAACCAGTACAAGCAGTGGCAGAGCGAGGGCGAGGAGGTGGACGTCTGCTGCCTGGGCAACAAGGGCCTCGCGTTCATGCAGCGCCTCGGCGCGAACATCGTGTCCCAGGCGGTGCAGCTCGGCGACCGCCCGCAGATGGACCGGCTGATCGGCGCGGTCAAGGTGATGCTCGACGGCTACATCCAGGACCGCTTCGACCGGCTGCTCATCGCCTACACGCGCTTCGTGAACACCATGAAGCAGGAGCCGGTGATCGAGCAGTTGCTGCCGCTTTCGGGCGAGCGGCTCGGCGCGCCCGAGACCGCGTGGGACTACATCTACGAGCCGGAGGCGCGCGTCGTGCTCGATCAGGTGCTCACGCGCTACATCGAGGCGATCGTCTACCAGGCGGTCGCCGAGAACATGGCGTCCGAGCAGTCGGCGCGCATGGTGGCGATGAAGGCGGCCTCCGACAACGCGAAGAAGCTGATCGACGAGCTGACGCTCATTTACAACAAGAACCGCCAGGCCGGCATCACCAAGGAAATCGCGGAAATCGTGGGCGGCGCGGCCGCCGTGTGAGGGAAACGACATGGCACAGGCACAAGGCACCATCGTTCAGTGCATCGGCGCGGTGATCGACATCGAGTTCCCGCGCGAGGCGATGCCGAAGGTCTACGACGCGCTCGTGCTGGAGGATCCGGGCGAGGGAACCTTCGTCGAGAAAGGCCTCACCTTCGAGGTCGAGCAGCAACTCGGCGACGGGGTGGTGCGCTGCATCGCGCTCGGGTCCTCCGACGGGCTTCGGCGCGGCATGAAGGTGAGGAACACCGGAGGCCCGATCTCGGTGCCGGTCGGCAAGGCCACCCTCGGCCGCATCATGGACGTCCTCGGCCGCCCGATCGACGAGAAGGGCCCGGTGCTCGCCGACGAGAGACGCTCGATCCATCAGCCGGCGCCGAAGTTCGACGAACTGTCGCCGTCGGTCGAGCTGCTCGAGACCGGCATCAAGGTGATCGACCTCATCTGCCCGTTCGCGAAGGGCGGAAAGATCGGCCTCTTCGGCGGTGCCGGCGTCGGCAAGACGGTGAACATGCTGGAGCTCATCAACAACATCGCGACGCAGCACGCCGGCCTGTCGGTGTTCGCCGGCGTCGGCGAGCGAACGCGCGAGGGCAACGACTTCTACCACGAGATGATCGAGGCGGGGGTGGTGAAGCTCGACAACCTCGCCGAATCCAAGGTCGCGATGGTATTCGGGCAGATGAACGAGCCGCCCGGCAACCGCCTGCGCGTCGCGCTCACCGGCCTCACGATGGCCGAGCGCTTCCGCGACGAGGGTCGCGACATCCTGTTTTTCGTGGACAACATCTACCGCTACACGCTCGCCGGCACCGAGGTATCGGCGCTCCTCGGTCGCATGCCCTCGGCGGTGGGGTATCAGCCCACGCTCGCCGAGGAGATGGGCAAGCTGCAGGAGAGGATCGTCTCCACCAAGACCGGCTCGATCACCTCGGTGCAGGCGATCTACGTGCCCGCCGACGACCTCACCGATCCGTCGCCCGCGACCACGTTCGCGCACCTGGACGCGACCGTGGTGCTGTCGCGCGACATCGCCGCGCTCGGCATCTACCCGGCGGTCGATCCGCTCGACTCGACCTCGCGCCAGGTCGATCCGAACATCATCGGCGAGGAGCACTACAACACCACGCGCGCGGTGCAGGCCACCCTTCAGCGCTACAAGGAGCTGCGCGACATCATCGCGATCCTCGGCATGGACGAGCTCTCGCCGGAGGACAAGCTGGCGGTCGCGCGCGCGCGCAAGATCCAGCGGTTCCTCTCGCAGCCGTTCACCGTGGCGCAGAACTTCACCGGGCAGCCGGGCAAGTACGTGCCGCTCAAGGACACCATCCGCGGCTTCAAGATGATCGTCGAAGGCGAGTGCGACCACCTGCCCGAGCAGGCGTTCTACATGGTCGGCCCGATCGAGGAAGCGTTCGAAAAGGCGAAGACGCTGCAATAACGCGGGAGCCCCCGATGGCCGCGCCCACGATCCACATCGACGTCGTCAGCGCCGAGGAAGCGATCTACTCGGGCGAAGCCGAGTTCGTCGTGCTGCCGGGCGAGGCGGGGGAACTCGGGATCTATCCGCGCCATGCGCCGCTGATCACCCGCATCAAGCCGGGGGCGGTGCGCATCTTCCCGGCAGGCGGCGGCGGGGAGCAGCTCATCTTCGTCGCCGGCGGCATCCTTGAGGTCCAGCCGCGCCTGATCACCGTACTCGCCGACACCGCGATCCGCGGGGCGGACCTCGACGAGGCGAAGGCGAACGAGGCGCTGAAGCGCGCGGAAGAGGCGCGCGCCAAGGCGCGCGACAAGCAGGAAATCGCCGCGGTCGAGGGGGAACTCGCGATGCTCGCGGCGCAGCTCGCGGCGATCCGCCGCCTACGCAAGAAGTAGGGCGGCGGCGCAGAGCGCGCAGACGAGCGCGGCCGCGAGCGGCAACGCCGCACGCGAGCGGCGGCGCGGCGCCGGCCGCAGCGCGGGCAGCGCGCACTCCAGCCCGAGCGCGATATCGTCCTCTCGCCTCAAGCGAGGAGCAGCACCAGTGCGGCGAAAACGAGCCCGGTCGCGGCGGCGATCGCGGCCGCGAAAAGGACGAGCGCGCCGAGGTCGAAAAGCGCAGGACGCCGGCGGACGGTGTCGGGCGTTCGCATGCGCGCCATTGCAGCGCGGTGCGCTGACGCGTGCGCGGCGCGGCGCGGCAAATCCGCCGGCGAATCGTGGCAAAGCGGTGGCGGCGCGTCCGGCGCGACGCGGCGCGCGCGCCCTTTCGCGCCATAATCGACGCGCCATGCGCCGCATCGCGATCGTCGAGGACGACCCGGTCCTGCGCGCGAACTACGCCGAGGCGCTCGCGCGCCACGGCTTCGAAGTGCACGCCTACGGCTCGCGCGCCGAGGCCCTTGCCGCGATGCGCGCGCGGCTGCCGGACCTCGCGATCATCGACATCGGGCTCGGCACCGAGCCCGACGGGGGCTTCGAGCTGTGCCGGGAGCTGCGCGCGCGGTCGGCGGCGCTGCCGATCATCTTTCTGACCGCGCGCGACAGCGACTACGACGTCGTCGCCGGGCTGCGGCTCGGTGCCGACGACTACCTCACCAAGGACGCGAGCCTGCCGCACCTGCTCGCGCGCATCGCCGCGCTTTTCCGGCGCGCCGACCTCGCGCGCGAGCCGCAGCCGGTCGAGGAGACGCTCGCGCGGGGCGATCTCGCGCTCGACCTCAAGCGTTTCAGCGTGCGCTGGAAGGGCCGGCCGGTGGCGCTCACGCTCACCGAATTCTGGATGGTGCACTCGCTCGCCCGCTATCCCGGGCACGTGAAAACGCGCGCGCAGCTCATGCGCGAGGCGGAACTCGTCGTGGACGAGGCGACCGTCACCTCGCACATCAAGCGCATCCGGCGCAAGTTCCAGGCGGTCGACCCGGCGTTTGCGCGCATCGAGACCGCCTACGGCATCGGCTACCGCTGGAAGGCGGATTGAGGGCGCGACGCGTCGGCCTCGGCTTGCGCGGAAAGCTCGCGCTCGTCGCGCTCGCGCTGCTCGCGCTTCCGTCGGCGGGCGTGCTCTACGTGAACGAGATGGAGCGGCTGCTGCTCGGTGCGCAGGAGCGCGCGCTTCTTGCCACCGCGCGCGCGGTCGCGACCGCGCTGCACGATCGGCCGGCGCTCATGCGCGCGGCGCCGGCGCACGACGACGCGCTGCGGCGCGAGGCGGAGGCGGAGCTGAAGCGCCTCGCCGGGGAGGCGCAGGGACAGCCGGACGGGCCGAGGATCCTCGAGCGCGAGCAGGCGTTCGACGAGCGCGCGGGGCAGGACGAAATCACCGCGATCCTGAGGGGCCTCGAGCGCACCGCCTCGCGCATCTGGGTGGTGAACCGCCGCTACGAGGTGCTCGCGCTCGCCGGAAGCCTGCGGCGCCCGGCCGAGGCGGCCGACGACGCGCAGGGCTGGCGCGCGCTGTGGCGCCGCTTCGCCGGACTGCTGATCGAGCGTCCGAGCGCGGAATTCGCCGAGTCGGTGCCGGAGGACGCGCTCGCGACCGGCCGCGACATCGCCGCCGCGTTCGCGGGCGCGCCCGCGACGCGCACGCGCCGCACGCCCGATGAGCGCGCGGTGGTGATGTCGGCGGCGCACCCGGTCTGGAACCGCGACGAGGTGGTGGGGGCGGTGGTCGTGGAGGAAACCACCCATCCGGTCGCGACGCTGAGGAGCGAAGCGCTCGAAAAACTGCTCGCGCTCACGCTCACGGTGTTCGCCGGCGCCGCGGCGGTGCTGATCGCCTGGGCGACGCGGCTTTCGGTGCGGATCCGGCGGCTGCGCGACGAAGCCGAATCGGCGATCGACGCGCGCGGGCGTATCGCGCGCCTCGTCTCCGGGTCGGACGCCGCCGACGAGATCGGCGACCTTGCGCGCAGTTTTTCGGCCGTGCTCGCGCGTCTTGCCCAGCACCACGCGTATCTGGAAAGCCTCGCCGGACGGCTGTCGCACGAGCTGCGCACGCCGATCGCGGTGGTCCGTTCCTCGCTCGAAAACCTGAAGCTCGCGCCCTCGGGTGAGGAGGCGCGCACCTACCTCGCGCGCGCCGAGGAGGGCCTTGCGCGACTGGCGCGGATCCTGGAACGCATGAGCGAGGCGAGCCGGCTGGAGCAGAGCCTGTCGGCGGCCGGCCGCGAGCGCTTCGACTGCGTGCCGGTGCTCTCGGCCTGCGTCGAGGGCTACCGGCTCGCGTGCGCACCGCGCGAGTTCCTGCTGCAAGCGCCGCCGCAGCCGGTGATGCTCGAGGGTGCGCCGGACCTTTTCGCGCAGATGCTCGACAAGCTGGTCGAGAACGCGCACGACTTCGCCGCCCCCGGGACGCCGGTGCGCATCTCGCTTGCCGCAGGCGACGGGGTGGCGACGCTGTGCGTGCAGAACGACGGCCCGCCGATCCCGGAGGCGGTGATGAACGCGCTTTTCGGCTCGATGGTCTCGGGGCGCGAGGCGCGCGCAGGCGGCGAGCCGCACCTCGGCCTCGGCCTCTACGTCGCGCGCCTGATCGCCGAGTTCCACGGCGGGCGCATCCGCGCCGAGAACCTCCCCGGGGGCGTGCGCGTCTGCGTGACGCTGCCGTAACATGCCGGACGTGACGGGCGTCGACACCGGGGCCGCAAGCTGCGACCTGCTCGTCGTCGGCGGCGGCATCAACGGCGTCGGCATCGCGCGCGACGCCGCCGGCCGGGGGCTTTCGGTCGTGCTCGTCGAAAAAGACGACCTCGGCGCGGCCACCTCCTCGGCCTCGTCCAAGCTCATCCACGGCGGGCTGCGTTATCTGGAGCAGTTCGAGTTCCGGCTGGTCGCCGAGGCGCTCGCCGAGCGCGAGGTGCTGCTGCGCATCGCCGGACACCTCGTGTGGCCGGCGCGCTTCGTCATGCCGCACGTGCCCGGCCTCCGACCGCGTTGGATGATCCGCGCAGGGCTCCTCCTCTACGATCATCTGGCGCGCCGCCATAGCCTTGCGGGCTCGCGCGCGGTGCGCCTCGACCGCCCGCCCTACAGTTCGGGTCTGCGCCCGGGGCTCGTGCACGGCTTCGAGTACGCCGACTGCCGGGTGGACGACGCGCGGCTCGTCGTCGAGAACGCGCTCGATGCCGCGTCGCGCGGCGCGCGCGTGCTGACGCGCACCGCGCTCCTGTCGGCACGGCGCGAGCGGGGGCGCTGGCGTGCGGCGCTGTCGAACGGCGCGACGCTCGCGGCGCGTGCGATCGTGAACGCCGCTGGCCCCTGGGTGAAGGAGGTGCTCGAAGCGCGGCTCGGCCGGCCTTCGGCCGACCGCCTCCGGCTCGTTCGCGGCAGCCATATCGTGGTTCCGGCGCTCTACCCGGGCGAGCATGCGTTCATCCTGCAAAACGACGACCGGCGCGTGGTGTTCATGATCCCGTACGAAGCGCGCTTCACGCTCGTCGGAACGACCGACGTCGCGCACCCGAGCGCCGCGGAGCCCGCGCGCGCGACCGACGCCGAAGTCGAGTACCTCTGCCGCGCGGTGAACCGCTATCTCGCGCGCCCGCTGCGACCGCAGGACGCGGTCTGGACGTACGCCGGCGTGCGGCCGCTCTACGACGACGGCGGCGCAGACCCCTCGAAGGTGACGCGCGATTACGCGCTGCGCGTCGACGACGAAGCGGGCGAGGCGCCGGTGCTGTCGGTCTTCGGCGGAAAAATCACCCCCTACCGGCGCCTCGCGGAGCACGCGCTCGAGCGGCTGCGGCCGTACTTTGCCGGCATGGGTCCGCCCTGGACCGCATCGACGCCGCTCGCCGCGAGCGACTTCGGAGCAAGCCGGGCCGAAGCGCGCGCGGCGTTTTTCGCCCGCCATGCGCATTTGCCG
>JAOAFL010000035.1 GCA_026416295.1 Burkholderiales bacterium
CGGCGCGCGCGGCGCATGAAGATCCGCGACGCGCTGCGCGCGCTCGCCGACGAGGAAGCCGCGCGGCGCGTTTCGGAAGAGGACATCCGCGCGCGCGCGCTCGCGAGCGTGGAGGCGAACGGCATCGTGTTCCTCGACGAGATGGACAAGATCGCGAGCCGCGGCGAAACGGCGGGCGCGGACGTCTCGCGCCAGGGCGTGCAGCGCGACCTGCTTCCGCTCGTCGAGGGCACGACGGTGTCGACCAAATACGGGATGGTGCGCACCGACCACATCCTGTTCATCGGCTCGGGCGCGTTTCACCTCGCCAGGCCCTCCGACCTCATCCCGGAGCTGCAGGGGCGGTTTCCGATCCGCGTCGAGCTCGATCCGCTCTCGGTCGAAGACTTCGAACGCATCCTCACCGCCACGGACGCGAGTCTGGTCAAGCAGTACGAGGCGCTGCTCGCGACCGAGGGCGTCGCGCTCGAATTCCGCGGCTGCGCGATCCGGCGCATCGCCGAGATCGCGCATCGGGTGAACGAACGCACCGAGAACATCGGCGCGCGGCGCCTGTACACGGTGATGGAAAAGCTCCTGGAGGAGATCTCGTTCGACGCCGGCCGGGGCGGGGCGCGCACCGCGGTGATCGACGAGGCCTACGTCGAGGCGCGGCTTGCCGGACTGGCCGGCAACGACGACCTCGCGCGCTACGTGCTGTAGCCGCGCCGGCGCGTTGCGCGCGGGCGTTTCGGTAGAATCGCGCGGCGATGAGCGCGACGCCCACGAGCGACGTTCCCGCGGCCGAAAAAGCGCGCATCCTCGCCGAAGCGCTGCCCTACATCCGGCGCTTTCACGGCAAGACGATCGTCGTCAAGTTCGGCGGCAACGCGATGATCGACGGCGCGCTGAAGGCCGGCTTCGCGCGCGACGTCGCGTTGCTCAAGCTGGTCGGCATGAACCCGGTGGTCGTGCACGGCGGCGGGCCGCAGATCGACGAGGTGCTCGCGCGCCTCGGAAAGAAGGGCGAGTTCGTGCGCGGCATGCGCGTCACCGACGCCGAGACGATGGACGTGGTCGAGATGGTCCTCGGCGGCCAGGTGAACAAGGAGGTGGTCGAGCTCATCAACCAGGCGGGCGGAAAGGCGGTCGGCCTGACCGGCCAGGACGGCGCGCTCATCCGCGCGCGCAAGATGGTGCTCGGCGACGCGGGGGACGGCGAGGGCGCGGTGGATCTCGGCCACGTCGGCGAGATCGAATCGATCGATCCCTCGGTGATCCTCACGCTCGAGCAGGGCGGCTTCATCCCGGTGGTCGCGCCGATCGCGACCGGCGCCGACGGCACCACATACAACATCAACGCCGACCTCGTCGCCGGCAAGCTCGCCGAGGTGCTGCGCGCCGAAAAGCTCGTCGTGCTCACGAACACGCCGGGCGTGCTCGACCGCGACGGCCGGCTGCTCACCGGGCTCACGCCGCGACGCATCGACGAGCTGGTCGAAAAAGGCGTGATCTCGGGGGGGATGCTCCCGAAGATCGCCTCGGTGCTCGAGGCGGCGCGCGCCGGCGTGCGGTCCTGCCACATCATCGACGGGCGCGTCCCGCACGCGCTGCTGCTCGAGATCCTCACCGACCAGGGCGTCGGCACCCTCATCCGCTCGAAGTAGCCGATGCGCATCGGCGCGCTGCCGCCTGCGCGGCGGGTCTGGATCTTCGATCTGGACAACACGCTGCACGACGCGCGCCCGCACATCTTCCCGTCGATGCACGCGCAGATGAACGCGTACCTGCGCCGACGCTTCGGCGTGGACGAGGCCGGCGCCGACGCGATGCGCCGCTTCTTCTGGCAGCGCTACGGCACGACGCTCAAGGGCCTTATGCGCCACTACGACGAGGACCCGCGCGCGTTCCTGCGCGAGACGCACCGTTTTCCCGCCCTCGAGGCGATGGTGGTCGGCGAAAACGCGCTGCGCCACGCGCTCGAGCGGCTCGCGGGCACGCGCCTCGTCTTTTCCAACGCGCCGCGCCACTACGTCGAGGACGTGCTGCGGCTGCTCGGCGTGGCGCACCTCTTTCACGCGGTCTACACGATCGAGAGCGCGCGCTACGCGGCCAAACCCGCGCTCACCGGCTTTCGCGTGCTGCTGCGCCGCCACGACTTCGACCCGCGCCGCTGCGCGCTCGTCGACGATTCGCTTCCGAACCTGCGCGCGGCCAAGCGCCTCGGCATGTCGACCGTGTGGGTGAGCGCCGAGCCGCGCAGCGCGCCGTTCGTCGACCTGCGCGTCGCCTCGGTCGTCGAGCTGCCGCGCCGCCTCGCGCGCGCGGGCGACTGACGGCGCGTAGAATTGCGCGCATGCCGCGCGCGAAAGGGGAGCGGCGTCTCGAGATCCTGAAGGCGCTCGCCGCGATGCTCGAGCAACCGCAGTGCAACGGCATCACCACCGCCGCGCTCGCGGCGCGGCTCGCGGTGTCGGAGGCGGCGCTCTACCGCCATTTCGCCTCCAAGGCGCAGATGTACGAAGGCCTGATCGAGTTCATCGAGACGTCGGTCTTCACGCTCGCGAACCGCATCGCCGCCGACGAACCCGACGGCCGGCGCCAGGCGGTGCGACTGGTCGAGATGGTGCTCGCGTTCGCCGAAAAAAACCCCGGCATGGTGCGGGTGATGATCGGCGACGCGTTGGTGGGCGAGCACGAACGGCTGCAGGCGCGCATGAACCAGTTCTTCGAGCGCTTCGAGGCGACGCTGCGCCAGGCGCTGCGCGCGCCAACGGCGCAGGCGGGCGAGGCGCCCGCCGACGGCGAGGCGAACGCGCAGGCGGGCGCGCTCACGCGCTACGTGATCGGCAGCCTGCACCAGTACGCGAAGAGCGGCTTTCGCAAGAAGCCGCTCGAGCGCTACGGACTCGAGCGGCCGTATCTGCCGCCGTGAGCGCAGCCCGAGGGGCGCGCGCCGCAGACGGCGCAGCCGGGGTCCTTCGTCACCTTCAGACTGCGCCAGTCGCCGCGACGCGCGTCGAGGAGCAGAAAGCGGGCGAGCGGCCGCTCGCCGACGCCGGCGAGCAGCTTCACCGCCTCCATCGCCTGAAGCGCCCCGACCGCGCCCGCGAGCGGCGCGAACACCCCGAGCTGCGCGCACGCGACCTCCTCGGCCTGCGTGTCCTCGGGAAAGAGGCACGCATAGCAGGGCGAGCCCGGCGAGGCGAGGTCGAAGAGCATCAGCTGGGCGTCGAAGCGCACCACGGCCGCCGCGACGAGCGGGCGGCGCTGCGCGACGCAGGCGCGGTTCACTGCGTGGCGGGTCGCGAAGTTGTCGCTGCAGTCGAGCACGACGTCGACGTCGGCGACGAGCGGTGCAAGTGCCGCGCCCTCCAGCCGCGCGGCGAGCGGCACCACCTCGACCTCCGGGTTGAGCGCGGCGAGCGCCGCGCGCGCCGCCTCGACCTTCAGCGCGCCGACCGAGGCCGTCGTATAGAGGATCTGGCGCTGCAGATTGGTGAGGTCGACGCGGTCGGGGTCGGCGAGCACGAGCCGCCCGACGCCGCTTGCGGCGAGATAGAGCGCCGCCGGGCAGCCGAGGCCGCCTGCGCCCACGACGAGCGCGCGCGCCGCGCGCAGCCGCGCCTGTCCCTCGATGCCGATTTCGGGCAGCAGGATGTGCCGGCTGTAGCGGAGAAGCTGCTCGTCGTTCAGTGAGCGGCTTAGTTCGGCTTGTCGTCGGGCTTGCCTTGAGCGACCGGGGGCGGCGCGCTCTTCACCGGCTCTCCCTTCAGAAACGCGAGCGCCTGCTGAAGCTGGAAGTCGTCCTTCGAGCCGAGCTCCACGGGTTTCGCCGCCTCGCCCGGGGTCGCCGGCGCGGGCGCCGGTTTTGCGCGCGGCGCGGTCCGTTCGCCGCCCTTGCCCTCGTCCAGGTGCCGCACGAGGTCGGCTTCGCGCAGCCGTGCGTGCGCCGCCGCGCCCGGCTCCTCGACGACGATGTCGGGCGTGATGCCCTTCGCCTGGATCGAGCGCCCGCTCGGCGTGTAGTAGCGCGCGGTGGTGAGCTTGAGCGCCGTGTTGTTGCCGAGCGGCATGATCGTCTGTACCGACCCCTTGCCGAACGTCTGCGTGCCCATGACGGTCGCGCGCTTGTGGTCCTGCAGCGCGCCGGCGACGATTTCGGAGGCGGAGGCCGAGCCGGCGTTGACGAGCACCACCATCGGCACGGTCTTGACCGCGGCCGGCAGGGTCTTCAGCACGTCGTCGCGCGCGCCGCGCGCGTAATCCTCGGGCACCGCATGAAACTTCTTGCGCGCATCGGCGGTGCGCCCGTCGGTGGAGACGACGAGCGCCTTCGGCGGCAGGAACGCCGCCGCGACGCCGACCGCGCCGTAGAGCAGGCCGCCCGGGTCGTTCCTCAGGTCGAGCACGAGGCCCTTCACCGGCCCCTGCTTGAACAGCCCGTCCAGATGCCGCACGAGGCTGTCGAGCGTCGTCTCCTGGAACTGCGAGACGCGCACCCACGCGTAGCCCGGCTCGACCATCCGCGACTTCACGCTCTGTACGCGGATGATGTCGCGCGTCAGCGTGATGACGATCGGCTGCGGTTCGCCCTTTCGCGAAATCGTCAGCGTGATCTGGGTGTTCGGCTTGCCGCGCATGCGCTTGACCGCTTCGTTCAGCGTCATGCCCTTCACCGACACGTCGTCGAGCTTGATGATGAGATCGCCCGGCCTGATGCCGGCGCGGAACGCCGGCGTGTCCTCGATCGGGGAGATCACCTTGACGAAGCCGTCCTCCATGCCGACCTCGATGCCGAGGCCGCCGAACTGGCCTTGCGTGCCGACCTGAAGCTCCTTGTACGCTTCGGCGTCGAGGTACGCCGAGTGCGGATCGAGGCCGGCGAGCATGCCGTTGATCGCCTCGGTGATGAGCTTCTTGTCGTCCACCGGCTCGACGTAGTTCGCCTTGATCGCGCCGAAGACGTCGGTGAACGCGCGCAGCTCCTCGACCGGCAGCGGCGAGCGACTCGCGAGCTGTCCGACCGCCTGGAAGTTGAGGCTCACCAGGATGCCGGCGACGGCCCCGAGAAGGATCAGTCCGAACTGCCTGAGCTTGGTCATCGCGCTCCTTGCGGCATGCGCGCCCGCTGCGAGCGGGGCTGCGCTCGCGTCCAGTCGAGGGGGTCGAGCGGCCGCCCGAGATGCCGCAGCTCGAAGTATAAACCCGTTTCCTCGCGGCCCCCGCTCGCGCCGACCGTCGCGAGCGGCTCGCCGACGGCGACCGGCTCGCCCACCTGCTTGAGCAGCGCGTCGTTGTTCGCGTAGACGGTGAGGTAGTCCTCGCCGTGATCGACGATCAGCAGATTGCCCCAGCCGCGCATCCAGTCGGCGAAGACGACGCGGCCGGCAGCCACCGCCCGCACCGGCTCGCCTTCGGCCGCCCGAATGAAGATTCCCTTCGCCGAGGATGGCCGGCGGGCGACCTCGCCGCGCACCGGCAGCCGCAGCCACCCTTTCAACGCGGCAAACGGCGTCTGCGGACCGGGGGCGCCGCCCGCCGCGCGCTCGCCCGCGTCGCGACGAGGGCCGAGCGCCCTGCCGATCTCCTCGACCAGCCGCGCGAGCCGCCGCTCGTCGGCGGCGAGAAGGCCCGCTTCGCGGCGCGCGCGCGCGAGCTCCGCCCCGATGCGCGCGAGCACCCGGCGGCGCTCGCGCCGCTCGGCAAGCAGCCGCTCGCGCTCGGTGCGCTGGCGCTCGCCGACCGCGGCGAGGGCATCGATCCGCTCGGCAAGCGCCGCGCGCAGCCGCGCGAGCTCGGCGATTCCCGCCCGGTGCGCCGCGATCTCGCGCGCGAGCGCACGCGACAGGTGCTCGAGGTAGTGGATCCGCCGCGCGCCCTCGAGCGGATCGCTCGCCGAGAGCGCAAGCTGAAGCGCCGGCGGCACGTCGCCTTCGCGCGCGCGGGCGGCGCGCGCGGCGAGCAACCGCGCAAGCAGCGCCTGGCGCGCGCGCAGCGCGCGCTCGCGCGCCTCGCGCTCGGCGGCGAGCGCGGCGATCTGCGCGCGCAGCTCGCGCGCCTCGCGCTCGGCGGCGGCGAGCGCCCGCTGCGCCTCCGAGATCGCGGTCTCGGAGGCGCGCAGCGCCTCGCGCGCTTCCTCGCGCTCGGCCTCGCGCTCGGCGACTCGCGCCTGCAGCGCCGCAAGTCGCGCCCGCAGGGCGGCAAGGTCGTCCTCGCGCGCGCCGGCGCAGCTCGCCGCGAGGGCGAGCAGGGCAGCGACGAGGGCCGCCGCCGTCAGGCCCGTGCCTTGCCCTGGGCGGCGACCGCGGCGATGCGGCGCGCGACCTCGTCGGCGTCACCGAGGTAACGGCGCGCAAGCGGCCGCAGCGCGGCGTCGAGCTCGTAGACGAGCGGCACGCCGGTCGGGATGTTGAGCCCGACCACGTCCGCCTCCGACATGCCGTCCAGGTACTTCACCAGCGCGCGCAGCGAGTTGCCGTGCGCGGCGACGAGCACCGAGCGGCCGGCGCGCACCTGCGGCGCGATCGCCTCGTGCCAGCACGGCAGCACGCGCGCGACGGTGTCCTTGAGCGATTCGGCGAGCGGCAGCCGCTCGCGCGGAATGCCGGCGTAGCGCCGGTCGTGCCAGGGGGCGCGGGGATCGGCGGCATCGAGCGCCGGCGGCGGCGTGTCGTAGCTGCGCCGCCAGGCGAGCACCTGCGCCTCGCCGTAGCGCGCCGCGGTCTCGGCCTTGTCGAGTCCCTGCAGCGCGCCATAGTGCCGCTCGTTCAGCCGCCAGTCCTTCACCACCGGGATCCAGCACTGGTCGAGCGTCTCGAGGACGAGATCGAGCGTGTGGATCGCGCGCTTCAGTACCGAGGTGAACGCGAGGTCGAAGAGCCAACCGTCGGCCGCGAGCAGGCGGCCGGCCGCGCGCGCCTCTTCCGCCCCCGCGGGCGACAGCGCGACGTCGGTCCATCCGGTGAAGCGGTTCTCGCGGTTCCAGACGGATTCGCCGTGCCGCAGCAGCACGAGGCGGTACATGCGGTCAATTATAATGACCCGTTGCGACCCCCGATCCCCGCGCGCAGAGACGGACTCTGGATTTCGTCAAGAACAACTGGATGCTCATCGCGCTCGCGTTCGTGTCGGGCGCGATGCTGATCTGGCCCTGGGTGCGCCGCGCCGCCGCCGGCGGCGCGAGCGTCGGCACGCTCGAGGCGACGCAGCTCATCAACCGCGAGGACGCGCTGGTGCTCGACGTGCGCACGCCCGAGGAGTTCGCGCGCGGCCACATTCTCGGGGCGCGCAATATTCCGCTGGACGAACTCGAGCGCCGCGCCGAGGATCTGGCGCGCTACAAGGCGCGGCCGGTCATCGTCGCCTGCGCGAGCGGCAACCGCTCGCTCGGCGCGATCGCGACGCTGCGCCGGCTCGGCTTCGAGCGGGTCTACAACCTCGCCGGCGGCTACGCCGCCTGGCAGCAGGCGGGGCTGCCGGTCGAGAAATGAGTCGCGCCGCCGCGCCGCGCGTGCTGATGTACTGCACCGCCACCTGCCCCTACTGCCGCGCCGCGGAAAGGCTCCTTGCGGCGAAAGGCGTGCACGACATCGAGCGCGTGCGGGTCGACCTGGAACCGGCGCGCCGCGCCGAGATGCAGGCGCGAAGCGGCCGGCGCACCGTGCCGCAGATCTGGATCGGCGAGCGCCACGTCGGCGGTTGCGACGACCTGTACGCGCTCGATCGCTCGGGCGAGCTCGATGCACTCCTTGCCGCGAGCGGCACCGCAGCCTCTGCCTAGGAGAACGCCTTGTCCGCCACTGAACCGCAAGCGCCCTCGCCCAGCTTCAGCATCGAGAAGCTCTACGTCAAGGACATCTCGCTCGAGGTTCCGCACGGACCGCAGGTCTTTCTCGAGCCGCTCAATCCGCAACTCGAAGTCCAGGTGAAGAACGAAGCGGCGCAGTTCGCCGACGGTCTGTTCGAGGTTGTGGTCACCGTCACCGTCACCGCGCGCGCCGGCGACAAGCCGGTGTTTCTCGCCGAGGCGGCGCAGGCGGGCATCTTCGCGGTGCGCGGCGTGCCGGTGACCGATCTCGAGCCGCTGCTCGGCATCGGCTGCCCGACGATCCTCTTCCCGTACGCGCGCGAGGCGATCTCCGACCTCGTCACGCGCGCCGGTTTTCCGCCCGTGGTGCTGCAGCCGATCTCCTTCGAGCAGCTCTATCTCGAGCGCAAGCGGCGCGAGGCCGCGGGCGAGGGCTCGCGCGCCGAGATCGCGGGCTAGGCGGTGCGCGCGCGCCTCGCGGCTGCGCTCGGCCTGCTCTGCGGCGCGGCCGCGGCGGCGGAGTTCCGTTCGGTCGAGGATCCCGCGGCGGTGCTCTACGACGCGCCGTCGCGCGCGGCAAAGCCGCTCTACGTCGTCTCGCGCCACTATCCGCTCGAGGTGGTGCTCGCGCAGGAGTCCTGGGTGAAGGTGCGCGACCACACCGGCGCGCTCGCGTGGGCCGAGCGCAGGGCGCTCTCGGCGCGACGCACGGTGCTCGTCACCGCAACCGCGGCCGAGGTGCGCGAGCGGCCGCAGGACAACGCCCCGCTCGTGTTTCGCGCGGCGCAGAACGTCGTGCTCGAACTGCTCGAGACGCTGCCCGGCGGCTGGCTGCGGGTACGCCACACCGACGGCGCGAGCGGCTACCTGCGCGCCGCGCTCGTCTGGGGCGCGTGAGCCGCATCGCCGTCCTCGGCGCTGGCGCCTGGGGTACGGCGATCGCGGTCGCGTTGTGCGCGCGCCACGCGGTCACGCTCTGGGCGCGCGACCCGGGGCAGGCCGAGGCGATGCGGCGCGAGCGGCGCAACCGGCGCTACCTTCCCGAGATCGCGCTGCCCGAGACGCTCGAGGTGACCGCGCAGGCGAACGCGGCGCTCGAAGGCGCCGAGCTGGCGCTCGTCGCGACACCGGTCGCGGCGCTGCGCGAATCGCTCGCGCGGGTCGGCGCCGTGCCGGTGGTGTGGCTGTGCAAGGGGCTCGAGGAGGCGAGCGGCTTGCTGCCGCACGAGATCGCCAGCCGCGTGCTCGGCGCGCACGCGCAGTGCGGCGCGCTCTCGGGACCGTCGTTCGCGCTCGAGGTGGCGCAGGGGCTGCCCTGCGCGCTCACGCTCGCGGCGCGCGAACGCGCGTTCGCGCGCCGCGCGGCGGCGCTCCTGCACGGCGGCAGGATGCGCGTGTACTACAGCACCGACTTGCTCGGGGTGGAGGTGGGCGGCGCGGTGAAGAACGTGATGGCGATCGCGGTCGGCATCTCCGACGGGCTCGGCCTGGGGCAGAACGCGCGCGCGGCGCTGATCACGCGCGGGCTGGCCGAGATCGTGCGCTTCGGCGCAGCGCTCGGCGCGCGCCCGGAGACGCTGATGGGGCTGGCCGGCGCCGGGGACCTGGTGCTCACCGCCACCGGCGACCTGTCGCGCAACCGCCGCGTCGGGCTGGCGCTTGCGCGCGGGCGGGCGCTCGGCGACATCCTCGCTGCTCTGGGTCACGTCGCCGAGGGCGTGCGCAGCGCCGCGGCGATCGCGCGGCTTGCGCGCGCCCGCGGCGTCGAGATGCCGATCACCGAGGCGGTGCACGAGGTGCTCGAAGGACGCCTTGCGCCGGCCGACGCCGTCGAGCGGCTGCTCGCGCGCGATCCGCGCGAGGAGGCGTAGCGCGCGGCGCTTACGCGGGCGGCGGCGTGCGCGCGAGCACCCAGTTGACGACGCGCGCGGCGCCGGCCGCTTTCAGCGCGCGGGCGACCGCCTCGAGCGTCGCGCCGCTCGTCATCACGTCGTCGACGACCGCGATCGCGAGGCCGCCGACGAGCGAGGGGCAGACGAACGCGCCGCGAACGTTCGCCGCGCGTTTCTCGAGCGGCAGCTCGCTCTGAACGGCGGTGTCGCGCGCCCGCTCGCAGACCGTCGGGCGCATCGGGACGGCGAGCGCGCGGGCGGCCGCGCGCGCGATCAGCGTCGACTGGTTGAAGCCGCGCGCGGCGAGCCGCGCGCGCCCGAGCGGCACCGGCACGACGCAGTCGGGCCTCGGCTCGCCGGCCGCGACGACCGCGCGCGCAAGCAGCTCGCCCGCGAACGCGCCGAGGGCGAGCCGACCGGCGAACTTCAGCTCGCGAACGAGGACGTCCGCCGGGAAACGGTATTCGAGCGCCGCGATGGTCGCGTCGTAGGCGGGCGGCTGCGCGAGGCAGCGCCCGCAGAGCGCCGCCGCCGGCGAACGCAGCGCGCAGCGCGGGCAGCGCTCGGCGGCGGCGCGCGGCAGGTCCGCCTCGCACGCGGCGCAGAGGGGCGCGCGGGCCGCGCCGCGGCACAGCGCGCAGGCGCCGCCGAAGAGCGCGTCGGCCAGCCCGGGAAACGACAGCATCGCGGCGATTGTGCGCTAGACTGGCCCGCGCGATGGCCGGAATCGACGCGCGCCTTGCGCGCCGGCGCTTCGAACGCGCGGCGGCGACCTACGCGCGCGCCTCGCGCCTGGAGGCCGAGATCGGCGAGCGGATGCTGGCGCGTCTCGACTACGTGAAGCTCGTCCCCCGGCGCGTGCTCGACGCCGGCAGCGGGCCGGGACAGTGGGCGCGCGCGCTCGCGCGACGCTATCGCGGGGCGACGGTGATCGCCCTCGATTTTGCGCTCGCGATGCTCACGCGCCGCGGCCTGCGACGCTGGCTCGGGGGGACGCCGCTCGCGGTGTGCGCCGATTTCGCGCGCCTGCCGCTGCGCTCCGCGAGCCTCGATCTGGTGTGGTCGAACATGGCGCTTCACTGGGCCGCGGCGCCCCGGGCGGCGCTCGCCGAGGTTGCGCGCGTGCTCGCGCCCGGCGGGCTGCTGATGCTTTCCACGCTCGGTCCCGACACGCTGAAAGAGCTGCGCGCCGCGGCGGGCGAGGCGCGCGTGCACCGCTTCGCGGACATGCACGAGGTGGGCGATGCGCTCCTTGCCTGCGGCCTCGCCGATCCGGTGATCGACATGGAGTACGTGACGGTCGCCTACGCGGACGCGGCGACGTTCCTCGCCGATCTGCGCGCGAGCGGCCAGACCTGCGCGGCGCTTGAGCGGCCCCGCGGTCTCGCCGGGCGCGGGTTTCGCGCGCGCCTCGAGGGTGCGCTCGAGGCGCGGCGGCGCGACGGGCGGATCGAGATCACGTACGAGGTGATCTACGGCCACGCGTGGAAGAGCGCGCCGCGGCGCAGCGCCGACGGTCGCGATATCGTGCGCGTCGTACGCGCGCGCTGAGCGTCGCGCGCAACGGTCGAGCGATTTCATCGGGTTTTTCTTGAGGGGCGGCGCTCGCCTGTGGTAGATTTCGCCCCGCTTTCCCTCCCGGTCGCGACGCGCTTGCGCCACTGCTCGATTTCGCCGCGAGGACTCGCGCTCGCCTTCGGCCTGCTCGCGGCGGCGGCGGTCGGAATCGGCGCGGCGTTCGCCGCGGTCGGCGCCTGGCTGGTGTTGCCGTTCGCGGGGCTGGAAGCGGCTGCGCTCGCGGCGGCGTTCGTCGCAGTGGCGCGGCGCGCGCCCGGCGGCGATCTCTGCGCGCCGGCCGGCGAAGGCAACTGAGCGCGCCGGCGGGCGGGCGGAATCGGGACGAATCGGACGATGGCGATCAGAACAGTGCGCATCCTTGCAGTGGTTGCGGCGGCGCTCGGCGCCGCCGCTTCGGGCGCGGCGCTCGCGCTGCCGTGGAACCTGCAGCCGCCGGCGAGCGCGATCGCGGCCGACATTCACGACCTGCACGAGTACATCATGCTGCTCGTCGCGGTGATCTTCGTCGGCGTGTTCGGCGCGATGTTCTACGCCTGCTGGGCGCACCGCAAGTCGCGCGGCCATCGGGCGGCGCAGTTCCACGAAAACACCGCCGTCGAGGTCGTCTGGACGGTGATTCCGGCGCTCATCCTTGTCGTGATCGCCTGGCCGACGACGAAGGTGGTGCTCGCGCAAAAGGACACCTCCAACCCCGACCTCACGATCAAGGTCACCGGCTACCAGTGGAAATGGGGCTACGACTATCTGAAAGGCGAGGGCGAGGGCATCTCCTTCCTGTCGACGCTGTCGACGCCGCGCGACCAGATCGACGGCGGCAACGACGCGGCCCGCAAGGCCAACAAGACCTATCTGCTGGAAGTCGACAACGAGTTGGTGGTGCCGGTCGACAAAAAGGTGCGCATTATTACCACCGCGCAGGACGTGATCCATGCCTGGTTCGTGCCGGCGCTGGGCGTCAAGCAGGACGCCATTCCCGGTTTCGTGCGCGACACTTGGTTCAAGGCCGAGAAGACGGGAACCTTCCGTGGCCAGTGCGCCGAACTGTGC
>JAOAFL010000056.1 GCA_026416295.1 Burkholderiales bacterium
CTCCAATGAAGATTCGAGGTCCAATTCGATTTCCCGAGAAGGGCGCGATGGCGTGAGCGGAATGGCCTTGGCCCGGGTGCTCAGGCGCGGGTACGGTGCGAACGCGGCAATTTGGACCGGCTCGCACGGCCGTCCGAAGAAACGGGATGCCGCTGATTCTCCGAGGGTTGCCGAAAGAAGCATTGCACGTCCGCCACGGGCAAGATGACCCTCGAGCAGCACGTGAAGCACTTCGCGCATGTAGGTGTCAGAGGCGTGAACCTCGTCCACTACGAGGAGATGACGGTCGAGGCATACCGAACGCAGTAAGCTATGTTTGACTTTCAGGACCGATAGGAGGGCCTGATCGACGGTGCCGACCGCTACAGGTGCCGCGAGAAAACGCTTCGGCCGTTCCGCGGCCCAAAGGCGCTCGCTCCGGCGCATCCTAGCGTCGTCTTCCCACAGGACGCCCTCGGGATCCGTCAATGCATGTTTTTCAAGATGTTTCCCGTCCACGCGCACGTAGCCGGGAACGGCGAGAAGGACGGGCGTCGGGCGCGTATCGGGCTCAGGAAACGCGCGCCGGATTGCAGCAAGCACGCGCCCATACAGCTCGCGCGCAGCGACGCGCGTCGGTAGGGCGAAGTAAAGGCCATCCACTTCACCTTTGGCGTAGAGGCGGAAGAACCACGCCAAGGCGGATTCCGTCTTGCCCGATCCCGTGTCGGACTCCACGAGCACGAGGCGGGTGCTCTCGTCGAGCGGCAATTCCCTTGCGAGGACACGCTGCAGCTCCGAGGGGGTGGCATCTGCGTCCCAGCCGAATACCTTGCGAAAACCCGCGTCTACGGCAAGGGGTGGAAACGGACGGATGCTGGGCGGGAGCAGCCCGATCGCTTTCAAGGCCCTTGCGGCCTGCTCTGTCGCGAAAGCAGCACGATCTTGGTCGGGATCGTCGCGGTAAGGGAAGAATTGCGTATCCGAGCCGATCCAGTCGGCAAGCATTACCAGTCCGGCAAACCGCTGCTGCAACGGCGCATGTGCCTCGATGCATCCGACGTTATCCAAGAACGCCTGAGGGAATGCGCGGTACGCTGCAGTGGCCAGGTCGGTAAGAGCCGAGAGCGGGTCGTAATCCGAATGCGCGTTCCAGTAACGCAAGAGCAGCGGGTCTCCGTCAATCCATCGTATCGGCCGGCCATGGTGAGAGATCGCTGCGAGCAGCATGGCGCCTGCGCCCTCGGGAGTGGTGAACCATCCGCACACAGTGCACACGAGCTCCCTCCATGGTCGAGGCCAGGTTTCGGGGTGGGACGCGAGCAGCGCCACGGCTTCGGCTACGTGCCCGGCAGTCTGCGCTGCGTCTGGCTTGGCTTTGGCCTGAAAGCCCCAGTTGCATTTACCGAAGTCGTGAAAAAAGGCGAGCACTGCGAGCCTATCCTTGTGGCACTCATTGATTCCCATGGATCGCGCCAGAGGCCGAATGTCGAGGAGCGCACGGAAGACTTTCGCGACGTCGAGCGAATGATCCACAAGCGAATGCGACCGACCGTCAGCCGATCGTTTGGCCCAGGCTCGGGAAAGACCAAAGGAGCTCACAGCAGTGGCGCGCTTAAAAGTGAGCTTGAGACGTTGCCGGAAGTGCGCGAAGTAAATAGTTGCGGTCGACGTGGCGCCGAGACACAGGTGTGCGGACAAGGCGGGGCCAGCGCCGATTAAAGCGCTCACGGTTTTTCGTTCGTGTCTGCCCTTCTCGGATTGCTTGTTGCTGCCTTATCGGCAGGAGCGCGAGGCGACGGAAGACGAAAAACACGCGATGACGCTCCTCCTCGCGGAAGGCGGGATGACGAAAGAGAGGTTCGCCTCGTCGCTGCGAGCTTGCCTCGAGCCCCTTCTCCGCGGCAGAGTGCGAGAGCCCCGGGCGCGCTACGGTGCAATGCGCAGCGGTACGAGGCGTACCCGCTCGCGCGCGCAGCCCTGACGATTCAAGCGCCAGGCCGAGGGCCTGACGACGGCCCCTCGAGTTCACGGGCGGATGCGAAATCCCGATTCCTCCCTTGCGAGACCTTCCGCTCGCGGTATTTTCGCGCTGGCCACTATCAAATTACGATTTTGCGTGGACGCAGTGTATTGACGGGTGGCGGCGCGGCCAAGGCGCAGTGCACAACGAGCGCAGGCGGGACGCTCGATCGCGTATCGAGATGGTTTCTCGCGCCATGCCGCTACCGGTGGTACGAGCGAGGCGGGCGGCACGCCCGCCAGGCGCGCCGCGGCGAAGGATATCGTCGTCCATCAGAAGTCCATGCCTGTGGACCTCGGAGGGCTTACGGCTACAATGCACTCGCTGTAGCTACCGAGGTCGGCGCCGTGGAAGTCCCAATCCGGGAAATGAAGAACCGCCTGTCGAAATACCTGAGGCTCGTCCAGGCCGGAAAGGAAGTGGTGATCACCGACCGCGGCCGGCCGGTTGCGCGGCTCACCGTCGTTTCGCTTACGCCCGAGCAGGCGAAAGCGGCGTACTTGCGGCGCATCCGGGCGCTGCCGTGGGTGCGGCCGGCGCGCGCCGGCAAGGTAGCCGGCGCAAGGCGTCCCGTTCGTCTCAAGCGGGGTGCCAGATCGGCGGCGCAGATGGTGCTCGAGGACCGGATCTGATCCTTTATCTCGACACCTCGGCGTTCATCAAGCTCTACGTCGAGGAGAGAGGATCGGCGATGGTGCGCGCTGCGGTCGCCCGCAGCCAGGTTTGCAGCCACTGGATCGCTTACGCCGAGATGCGGGCGGCGCTCGCGCGCCTGCGCCGCATGGGGTACCAGAGCGACGGTGCCTACCGGGTGCAAAAGGCGGAATTCGAGCGCGACTGGAAGGCAGTCAATGCGATCCTCCCGCAGGAGCGCATGATGCGCCGGGCCGCAGACCTCGCCGAGCGGTACGCGCTGCGCGGCTACGACAGCGTGCACCTTGCCGCGGCCGAGTCGCTGCTCGTTGTGCCCGGCGCGGAGTTCCTGCGATTCGCGTCGTTCGACCGGGCGCTAAACGAAGCCGCGCGCGCAATCGGCCTGCGGTTGCTGGTAGACGGGAATTGACGCACGGACAGGTCGTTTCCGTCCAGCCCGAAAGGGGCTCCGCGGGACGCGGCCGCTTCGAGCCGAGGTGAGGCTCAGCCTTGGGAATAGCGCTCGAGCGCCCGGCGTAGCTTCGCCTCGACCGCCCGGCGAAGGGCGGCCGGGGCGACGACCTCGACCTCCGGGCCGTGGCGGAGGATGTCCATGACGAGTTCGCGCTCGTCGCGGTAGGGGAGCCTCAGTTCGTAGCTTCCGTCGGTGCGGTACTGCCCGACCTGTTCGGGATGCCAGCGCTCGTCGGCCACCCATCGGGCGCGCTCGGGCGAAAAGCGCAGCACCGCGGTCTTGTTCGCGCGCCCGGCGAATATGCCGTATGCCGAGGCGAAGTGCTCGCGCAGCTCCTTTTCGGGGACTTCCTGCGCCGGAGCATCGAGTTCCCGGGCGGTCAGAATGCGGTCGACCGAAAAGATGCGCAAGCCCCGGCGCAAATGACACCAGGCGTCCAGATACCAGTTGTCGCGGTAGTGGACGAGGTGCTGCGGCGAGACTTCGCGCTCGGTGACCTCTTCGCGGCTTCGCGAGCGATATCGGATCGCAAGGCGTCGCCGCTGAAGCGTCGCGGAGGCGAGCGTGCGGAAATGCTCGCCCGACGGACGCGCGCCGATCGGAAGCACCTGGATTCGGCGCGGCAGTTCCGAGAGCCCGAGACGCCGGTGCTCGATCAGGCGCAAGACGCGCTCCGCGAGCGGACGCAGGTGCTCGGCGAGAAGCCCCGGCTCCAGTTGCTCGAGCAGCCGCTCGAAGACGGCGAGCGCCTGAAGCTCTTTTGCGTTGAACCACAGGCCCGGCAGCTCGTAGGGACCTGCGCCCGGCGCCTGCGCGTAGACGTAACCCTCGCGCTCGGCGTCGAACTCGACCGGCGCACCGAGATGGTCGCGAAGAAGCCGAAGCAGCCGATAGGCGCTCGGGCGCGAGCACTCGAGCCGTTCCATGATCGTCTCGATCGGCACCGCGGTTCTGCGGCCGGCGAGCAGCCGGTGCAGCTCGTAGATGCGGTCGAACTTGTCCACGCGGAAGAGTTTACGCCGCGGGCATTGGCCGAGATGGGGCACTGGCTGGGTTGAGGATGCCGGAGGCGGCGGGTGACGGCGCACGCGAGCGCACCTCCGCTGGGCCCCGCACTTCAGCGCCTATACAGGCGTCTGCGAATCGCCTTCCGTGCGCTCGGCCGGGCGCAGGCGAATCCTGTCTTGTTTTACGGTCGCGATCGCGCCTGCGGCAAGCTCGTCGGCGTGACGAGCAAATACCGCTTCGCAGGCAGCAGGCTGTTTCTCCGGACGAATCTCCACGAGCCGCACGACACCGCAATGCGGGCTGCCGGAAACAACCGCCCCGTGCCGTGCGCGTCCGCGGCAAGACGCGCTTCTCGCTTTCAAGGCGGGGAAATTACGCGCCGCACCATCTTCATCGCGTACGCACGCACGAGGTAGCGAAGGCTTTGCACCTTGGAACGCGCGGCGAACACACGGTCGCGTGGCCACTGTTGACGACGAAGGGGGTCGCGCTCGCGCTCGACGCTAGAACGGCAGCGGCGCCTCGGGCTTCATCGGCTGGAGTACCGCGCGGAATTCGGCCTGGATGCGCCGAAGCGCCTCGGGCGTGTCGCCCTCGAACCGCAGCACGATGACGGGGGTGGTGTTCGATGCGCGCGCAAGGCCGAAGCCGTCGGCGTACTCGGCGCGCACGCCGTCGATCGTGAGGATGCGGCGGGCGCTGGGGAAGGGCTTCGCCTGCTGAAGCCGCGCAATGAGCGCGTGCGGCTCGCCCTCGGCGAGCTTCCAGTTGAGTTCCGGGGTGGCCGGCGCATCGGGAAGCGCCTCCAGTGCCGCGCCCGGATCGGCCTCGCGCGAAACGATTTCGAGAAGCCGCGCGCCGGCGTACAGACCGTCGTCGAAGCCGTACCAGCGCTCGCGAAAGAAGATGTGCCCGGACATCTCGCCCGCGAGCGGAGCACCGGTCTCTGCCAGTTTCGCCTTGATGAACGAGTGCCCGGTCTTCCAGATGACGGGGCGCCCCCCGTGGCGCTCGATCCAGGGCGCAAGCAGCCGCGTGCATTTGACGTCGTAGATGATCTCGGCGCCGGGATTGCGGGATAGCACATCGGCCGCGTAGAGCATCAGTTGCCGGTCGGGCCAGATGATCGCGCCCGAAGGCGTCACCACCCCGAGCCGGTCGCCGTCGCCGTCGAACGCGAGCGCGAGCGCCGCGCGCTCGCGCTTCGCCGCCGCGATCGCGTCGGCGAGGTTTTCGGGCTTGGACGGATCCGGATGGTGGTTCGGAAAGCGCCCGTCCACTTCGGTGTAGAGCTCGACGAGTTCGCAGCCGAGTCGCCGGTAGAGCCGCGGCGCGATCGCGCCGGTCGCGCCGTTTCCGCAGTCCACCGCGATCCGCAGCGGCCGCGCGAGCCTGACGTCCGCGGCGATGCGCTCGATGTATGCGTCGCGCACGTCGGCGCTCGTTCGCCGGCCCGAGCCGCTCGCGAACTTTCCGGATTCGATGCGGCGGCGCACCTCCTGGATTTCGTCGCCCGAAAGGGTCTTGCCTTCGACCATCATCTTTACGCCGTTGTACTCGGGCGGGTTGTGGCTGCCGGTCACCGCAAGCGCGCTGCCGCAACCGAGGTGGTGCGCCGCGAACCAGGCAAGCGGCGTGGGCACCATGCCGAGATCGATCGCGTCTGCGCCCGAGTCCGTGAGGCCCGCGATCAGCGCATCTGCGAGGGCGGGGCTCGTCAGACGGCCGTCGCGGCCGACGGCGAAGGCAAGGCCGGGGCGGCCGAGCGCTCGGCCGATCGCGTGCATCGCTTGCTCGGTGAGCGAGCGGCCGGCGATGCCGCGGATGTCGTAGGCGCGGAAGATTTCTGCCGAAAGGTTCATCGTTCGTCGAAAAAGTGAAGGATGCGGCGCACGAGCCAGCCGCCGCGACCGGGAAAACCGGCATGCCCGCCCGTGGCCGGCGCTTCGAGCGTGAGGAACGCATTATCGCGCGCCCGCGCGAGCGCCGCTTCGAGCGCGGCGGCCGGAAGGAACGGATCGTTGCGCGCGTTGAGGACGAGCGTCGGCACCGCGATACGGGAAAGCCACGGGCCGCTCGAAGCCCGCGCGTAGTAGTCGCTCGCGTCGCGAAAGCCGTGCAGCGGGGCGGTGACCGCCTCGTCAAAAGCGCGAAGCGTGCGCGCGGCGCGCACCCGCGCCGCGTCGTACAGATGCGGGTGATGCGCGAGCTTCGCGATCGCCTTCCTCCGCAGCGTCCAGAGGAAGTGCCGCGCGTACACCTCGCGGTTGAAGCCGCGCTCGAGCGCCTCGGCCGCTGCGGCGAGATCGAGCGGCGCAGAGATCGCCGCCGCGCGCCGCACGAGGCGCGCGGCGGCCGCGCCCGCTTCGCCCAGCCACTTGAGAAGGACGTTTCCCCCGAGCGAGACGCCGGCGGCGTAGAGCGGACGCCCTTCTTCGGCGAAGCGCTCGAGCAGCCAGGCCGCCTCGGCGCTGTCGCCGGAGTGGTAGGCGCGCGCGTGCCGATTGAGTTCGCCCGAGCAGCCGCGAAAGTGCGGCACCGCGACCCGCCAGCCGCGCTGCGTCGCGTGCGCCGCGAGCGCGCGCGCGTAGTGACTGCGCGAGCTGCCCTCGAGGCCGTGAAAGAGGACGAGCAGCCGGGGAGCGGCCGCCTCGCCCGTCCAGTCGACGTCGACGAAATCGCCGTCGGGCGTCTCCCAGCGCTCGCGCCTCCAGCCGACGCGCGCCCGGCGCGCGAACACCGGAACGATCGTCTGCAGGTGTCCGCCCGGCAGCCACCGGGGGGCCGCGTAGGGCTCGGGGCGCTCGCTCAATGCAGGATTTTCGGGCCCGAGGGCGCGACCGGATCGGGCTGCGGCGCGCCGGGCGCGGGGGAGGCGTGGTGCACGATCATGCGCCAGCCGGAGGCGGTGCGCACATACACGTTCGTCGCGACGACCGGCGGCTGCGGCCGCGGCTCGCCCGGCACCGTGATCGCTTCGTGCACGCTGTGCACCGCGACCATCATGCCGGTGATCGCGACGCGACGCACCGGGCGGATGCGCATGCCCGGGCCGCCGGCGAAGATCGCGCGCCAGCTCTCGCGGACCTGCTCGGCGCCCGCAAGCCGCGGCCCGCCCGGATGCACGCATACGATCTCCTCGTCCTCGGCCCACACGGCCATCATCGCCTCGAGGTCCGCGGTCTCGATCGCTTCGTAGAAGGCGTTTTCCGCGTCCTGCGCGGTCGGAAAGAACTTCGCCGCCATGCGAATTCAGGGACAGGGCCGGTTTCCCCGGCGCTATTGTTGCCGAAAATCGGGCAGTGGCCCGCCCTCGAGCACGCGCAGCGCCTCGAGCACCTGCTCGACCGTGATCTCGCGCAGGCAGCGCAGGTGCCCGAGCGGACAGACGCGCGCAAAGCAGGGGCTGCATTCGAGCGAACGCCACAGCACGCGCGCGCGCGCAGAGCGCGGCGGCGTGTGCACGGGGCTCGAGGAGCCGAAGATCGCCACAAGCGGCCGGTCGAGCGCGGCGGCGACGTGCATGAGGCCAGAGTCGTTCGCCACCACGAAGCGCGCGCCGGCGATGAGGTCGATCGCCTCGTCGAGCGTGGTCTTGCCGCAAAGGTCGAGGGCGGCGATGCCGGCGCAGGCGTCGGCGTCCTTCGCCGAGCCGATGAGCACCGCAGGAAGCGCAAGCCGCGGCGCAAGCTCGGCGAAATACGGCCAGCGCTTGGCCGGCCCGTATTCGGCGCCGGGGCAGAGCACGCCGTAGTCGCCGCGGATGCCGAAGCGCGCGGCGGTGGCCGAGGCGCGAGCGGGGTCGGCGCGCAACACGGTCTTCGGCAGCGGGGCGGCGGCCGGCTCGCCAAGGGAATCGGCGAGCGCGGCGTAGTGTTCGGCCATCGGCGCGCCGCGCGCGCGATGGCGGCGATTGAGAAGGCCGTAGCGCGCCTCGCCGGTGTAGCCGATGCGCTCGGGAATCGCGGCAAGAAACGGCGCGAGCGCGGACTTCCAGGAGTTCGGCAGGACGAACGCGCAATCGTAGCCGCGCGCGCGAAGCGCGCGCGCAAGCCGAAAGCGCCGGCCGAGCTCGAGCGCGCCGTGCCGGAAATCCGCCTCGATCACCTCGTCGACCTCCGGCATGCGCCGAAGCACCGGCGCGACCCACGGGGGCCCGAGCGCGTCGATGCGCGCCTCGGGGTGCCGCGCGCGAAGCCGCGCAAGGAAGGGCTGCGCCATCAGCGCATCGCCGATCCAGTTCGGGGCGACGACGAGAATGCGGCGCAGGCGCTCGCCCTCGCGGCCGGTCAGTGTCCGCGCTTCGGCGGCTCGCCCTTGTAGACGTATTTCGTGCCGCAGTACGGGCACATCGCGACGCCGTGCTTCACGACGTCGAGAAAGACGCGCGGGTGCAGCGCCCAGAGCGGCGCATCCGGCCGCGGGCAGTGAAGCGGCAGGTCTTCGGCGCGCACTTCGACCTCGCGCGCGCCGGCGCGCTCGCCGGCGGCGCTCATCGGCCGCGCCTGCCCATCGGCACGGGGGTGAGCCAATGCCGGTGCTTGCGGTCCTTGCCGGTCACCACGTCGAAAAACGCCTTCTGCAGCGCCTTGGTGACCGGCCCCGCGCGCCCGGCGCCGATGCGGCGGCCGTCGAGTTCGCGGATCGGGGTGACCTCGGCCGCGGTGCCGGTGAAGAACGCCTCGTCGGCGATGTAGATGTCGTCGCGCGTCATGCGCTTCGCCTTGACGGTGTAGCCGAGCGCCTGCGCGAGCTCGATCACGCTCGCGCGCGTGATGCCCGAAAGCGCCGAGGTGAGTTCCGGCTCGTAGATCACGCCGTCCTTGACGATGAAGAGGTTCTCGCCCGCGCCCTCGGCGACGAAGCCGTCGACGTCGAGAAGGAGCCCCTCGTCGTAGCCGTGCAGCGTCGCCTCCAGCGTCGCGAGCACCGAATTCGGATACGTGCCCGACATCTTCGCGCGCGGCATGGTGACGTTGACGTGGTGGCGTGCCCAGGACGACGTCTTCACGCGGATGCCCTTTTCGAGCGCCTCGGGGCCGAGGTAGGCGCCCCAGGGCCAGGCGGCGATCGCCACGTGCACGCGTGCGCCCACCGGCGACACCCCCATCTTCTCCGAGCCGTAGAACGCGATCGGACGGATGTAGCACGCCTCGTGGCCGTTCGCGCGCACCGTCTCGATCTGCGCCTGCATGAGCTTTTCCTTCGTCCAGGGGATCTGCATGAGGTAGATGTGCGCCGACTGAAAGAGCCGCTCGGTGTGCTCCTTCAGACGAAAGATCGCGGTGCCCTGCGCGGTCTTGTAGGCGCGCAGGCCCTCGAACACGGCGAGGCCGTAGTGGAGCGAGTGCGTGAGCACGTGCGTGGTCGCCGAGCGCCACGGCACGAGCCTGCCGTCGTACCAGATCCAGCCGTCGCGGTCGGCCATGGAGAGCGGCGCCTGCGCCGCCGCCTTTGCTCTTGGCATGAGGATGCGTCTCCCTGAAAGCGAAGGCGCATTCTTACCACGGCGGCGCCGGATGCGCCATACTATTAACGTGCCCGTTAATCATCCGGATCGCGTGTTCGCCGCGCTCGCTTCCTCGCCGCGGCGGCGCATCCTCGCCTCGCTCGCGCAGGCGGCGCTCTCGACGACGGAACTTGCGGCGCGCTTCGGCATGAGCGCGCCGGCGGTCTCGCGCCACCTCGCGCTGCTCGCGCACGCGGGACTCGTCGCCGCCTCGCGCCAGGGCCAGCGCGTGCTCTACCGGCTCGAACGCGAGGCGCTCCTTGCGGCGCTCGCGCGCTTCGCCTCCGAGCTCGACGGGCCGCTCAGGCGCGAGCCGCCGCTTGCGCGCCCGCGGCGCGAGGCGATCTGAGCGGCGGCCGATGGGCGCGGCGGAGAGCTTTCTCGTCACCTTCGCGCTCGCGGGGCTCGCGCTCGGCGCCGCAGGCGGCGCGCTCGCGGCGATCGCGCGAAAGCGCACGGGCTTGTGCTTTGCGGCGGCGCTTGCGGCGCACGCGACCGCGATCGCGCTCGCCGATCCGGTGCAGGCGCTCGGCACCGTCGAGCGCATCGCCGCGATCGTGATCGCCCCGCTCCTCCTCTTCGTGCCGCCGGCGGCCGGGTTCGTCGCGGTGCAGCGG
>JAOAFL010000083.1 GCA_026416295.1 Burkholderiales bacterium
GTGCTCGGCACGTTTGCGCTCTATGCGCGCGCTGCACGCGGCCCGAGCGGCTGGGAGACCGCGGTCGTCGAGGCGCTCGCGCCGCTTGCGGCGACCGCCCTCGAGCGAAGCCGCGCTGTGCGGCTTCTTGCCGAAAGCGAAGCGCGCTTTCGCGACTTCGCCCGCTCGGCGGCCGAATGGTTCTGGGAGGCGGACGCCGAGGGCCGCTACACCTGGTTCTCGGAGGAAGTCGAGCGGGTGACCGGTTTCCCGCGCGAGTGGCATTACGGCCGCACGAGGCTCGAGCTCGCGGCGGCGGCGGGCGAAGACCTCGAGTCGCCGCGCTGGCGGGCGCACCGCGAGCGGCTCGCGAGGCGCGAGCCCTATCGCGACTTCCGCTACGCGCGCCGCGCGCCGGACGGCGTGCGGTGGATCAGCGCGAGCGCGGTCCCGGTGTACGACGAGAACGGCCGGTTCGTCGGCTGGCGGGGCACCGGCCGCGACGTCACCGACGAGGTGCGCCTTGCCGAGCGGGCGCGGCTCGCGGAGTCGCGGCTTGCGGAGGCGATCGAGCGGCTGCCGCACGCGGTGAGCCTCACCGACAGCGAAGACCGCATCGTCCTCGTGAACGCCGCGCATCGAAAGCTCAATCCGGGGCTTCCCGACGGCTCGCTCGGAAAGACCTATGAAGAGCACCTGCGCGCCGGCATCGCGCTCGGCTACTACCCCGAGGCCGCGGGGCGCGAGGAGGCGTGGCTCGCCGAGCGGCTCGCGGCGCGGCGCGTCGCCGACGGACGGCCGGTGCTCGTCCGCCGCCAGGGCGGCGAGGCGCGGCTCGTCAGCTACTCGCGCCTTGTCGACGGCGGCATCCTCACGATCGCGATCGACGTCTCGGACGAGGACCGGTTGCGCGCGCAGATCGAGGAGGAGCGCGCCCGGTTCGAAGCGCTCTTTCGCGCGGCGCCGATCCCGACGTTTCTCGCCGCACCCGACGGTACGGTGCTCGACTGCAACGAAGCGTTCAGCGCGTTCGCAGGGCTTGCGCGCGAGGCGGCGCTCGGGCGGCGCGTCGTCGATCTCGGAACGATCGCCGCCGCGGAATACCAAGCGGCGGTCGCGCGGTTGCGCACGGAGGGGGCGCTTCGCGGTGTGGAGGTGAAGCTTCGCCCCTCGGGCGGCGATGTGCGCCGCGTGCTCGCGTTCGTCGAGATGACCAGCCTGCACGGCCAGCCGGCGAATCTCGTCCAGTTCCTGGACGTCACCGAACGCGAGCGCACGCTGGAGGCGCTGCGCGAAAGCGAAGAGCGCTTCCGGCGGCTCGCCGACGTGCTGCCCGATGCGCTCCTCGTGCACTGGAACGAAAAGATCCTGTACGCCAACCGGGCCGCGGCGGCGCTCGTCGGCGCGGGTTCCCCCGAGGCGCTCGTCGGGCGCAATGTGACCGAACTGATCCCAGAGGACCTTCGCGAGCGCGTCCGCGGGCGGCTCAAGCGCCTGCAGGCGGCCGGCGAGAGCCTGCCGACCGACGAGCAGCGCGTGCGCTGCCTCGACGGAACCGAGCGGCCGGTCGCCGCGGATGCGACCCTGATTCCGTGGCGCGGTACGCTCGCCTTTCTTTCGGTTCTGCGCGACATCGGCGACTTCGTTCGCCAGCGCGAGGAGATCCGCGCGCTCAACGCGACGCTCGAGCAGCGGGTCGCCGAGCGCACCGCGCAGCTTGAGGAATCGAACCGGCGGCTTGCCGAACTCGTACGCGAGCTGGAGGCGTTTTCCTACTCGGTGTCGCACGACCTGAAGGCGCCGCTGCGGGCGATCGCCGGGTTCTCGCACATGCTCGCCGAGGACGAGGGCGAGCGCCTCTCCGACGAGGGCCGGCGCAAGCTCGCGGTGCTCGAAAAGAGCGCCCGCACCATGGGCGAACTCGTCGAAGGGCTGCTCGCGCTCGCGCGCGTCAACCGCGAGACGCTGCGGTTCGAACCGCTCGATCTCGCGGCGATCGCGCGCGAGTGGCTCGAGGCGGCGCCCGAGGCCGCGCGCGCGGCGGTGCGGATCGGGATGCTGCCGCCTGCGCGCGGCGATGCGCGCCTTGTGCGCCAGCTGCTCGCCAACCTGCTCGACAACGCGCTGAAGTACTCGGCGCAGGGCGAATCGCCGCGCGTCGAGGTCGGCTGGGATCCGGCGGAGCGCGCCTATTTCGTGCGCGACAACGGCGTCGGCTTCGACATGGCGCACGCGAAGAAGCTCTTTCACCCCTTCGAGCGGCTGCACCCCGGCGAGCGCTACGCGGGCACCGGCATCGGCCTTGCGATCGTGCGACGCATCGTCGAGCGCCACGGCGGGCGCGTGTGGGCGCACTCGGCGCCGGGCGAGGGCGCGACCTTTTTCTTCACCCTCGGCGACGCCTAGCGCGCAAGCAGCCCGATCCCGCGCGCGATCGCCTCGCGCATCGGCGCATCGAGCGCCGGCAGCGCAGCCGCAAGGAGCGCGAGCCCGAGGATCAGCGCCGCCGGGAAACCGACCGCGAAGAGGTTCAACTGCGGCGCGGCGCGCGCGAGCACGCCGAGGGCGAGATTTCCCGCGAGCATCGCCGCGAGCACCGGCAGCGCCATCTGCAGCCCGAGGCGAAAAAGCTCGCCCCCCCAGGCGACGAGCGCGCGCCAGGTCTCGGCCGGAGGCGGCGCGCCGCCGACGGGCGCGTGGCGAAAGCTCTCGGCGAGCGCGGCAAGGAGCGCGAGATGCCCGTCCAGCGCGAAAAAGACGAGCGTCGCGAGAAGCCCGAGGAAGGTGCCGATCATCGGCGACTGCCCGGCGTGCGACGGATCGACGAAGGTGCCGAACGAAAGCCCCATCTGCAGGCCGATCATGTCGCCGGCGAGCGCGGTGGCGGCGAAGGCCACATGCATCGCGAGCGCGAGCGCGAGCCCGATCGCGAGCTGCTCCAGCACGAGCGCGAACGCCGCCGGATGATCGAGCGGCGGCGCAGGCGGCAGCGTCGGCGCAAGCAGCGCGGTGACGAGGAGCGCAAGCCCGATCTTCACGCGCGCCGGCACCGCGCGGTGTCCGAGCACCGGCGCCGCGGCAACGAGCGCAAGCACCCGCAGGAACGGCCAGAGCAGCGCGCCCGCGGCGGCCTGAAGCTCGGCGCTCGTGACGACGAGCATCGCCCGTGCGCGGTTCAGCTCGCGAGCGCCGGGATCGCGCCGTAGAGCCGCTGCATGTAGTCGACGAGCTGCGCGAGCATCCAGGGGCCCGCGAGCACGGTCGCGAGCGCGATCGCGACCAGCTTCGGGATGAACGACAGCGTCATCTCGTTCACCTGGGTGGCCGCCTGAAGCACGCTCACCACCAGGCCGGTGACGAGCGCCGCGGCAAGCAGCGGCGCCGAGACCGCGAGCGCCACCTCGAGCGCCTGCTGGCCGAGGGCCATCACCTGCGCGTCGGTCATGCGGCGAACGAGGCGACGAGCGAGCCGACGAGCAGCGTCCAGCCGTCGGCGAGCACGAACAGCATCAGCTTGAACGGCAGCGAAATCAGCACCGGCGACAGCATCACCATGCCCATCGACATCAGCACGCTCGCGACCACCAGGTCGATGATGAGGAACGGGATGAACACCGTGAAGCCGATCTGGAACGCCGTCTTCAGCTCGCTCGTGACGAACGCCGGAACGAGCACGCGCATCGGCACCGCCTCGGGCGTGCGCGGCGGCTCGACGCCCGCCAGGCGAACGAACAGCTCGAGGTCGGGCTCGCGCGTCTGGCGCAGCATGAACGTGCGAAGCGGCGCGGCGGCGCGCGAAAGCGCCTCGGGCATCTCGATGCGCTTTTCGCTGTAGGGCACGTACGCCTCGCGGTAGATGCGCTCGAGCGCCGGCGACATGACGAAGAGCGTCAGGAACAGCGCAAGGCCGACGATCACCTGATTGGGGGGCGAAGCCTGCGTGCCGAGCGCCTGTCGGAGCAGCGACAGCACGATCACGATGCGGGTGAAGCCGCTCATCAGGAGCAGCACCGCCGGCAGGAACGTGAGCGAGGTGAGGAAGACGAGCGTCTGGACCGGCACGCTCCACTGGCTGCCGCCGCCCGGAAGCGGCGTCGCGGTGAGGCTCAGGAATTCCATTTCTGCACCAGTTCGGCAGGCGCGGGCGCTGCGAGCGGCGCCTCGCGCGGCGCGGACGCCGGAAGCGTCGCGAGCGCGCTCACGCGGCCGGGCGCGACGCCCAGCACGAGCCGCACGCCCTCCACTTCGACCAGCACCACCCGCTCGCGCGGGCCCACCGCGAGCGCGCCGCGCAGCGCGAGCGGCGCGCCGCGCGCTGCGGCCCCCATCCCTTGGAGGCGCCGCGCGAGCCAGGCGGCCGCGCCGATCGCCGCAAGGACCAGCGCGAGCGCCGCGAGCGCCTGCAGGAACGCGCTCACCGGTTGAGCCTGCGCAGCCGCTCCGACGGCGTGATCACGTCGGTCAGCCGGATGCCGAATTTCTCGTTCACCACCACCACCTCGCCCTGCGCGATCAGGCAGCCGTTCACGAACACGTCCATCGGCTCGCCCGCGAGGCGATCGAGCTCGATCACGCTGCCCTGCGCGAGCTGCAGCACGTGTCGGATCGGCACGCGCGTACGCCCGAGCTCCACGGTCAGCTGCACCGGGATGTCGAGCACGAGTTCGATGTCGTTCTGCGCGCTGCCGCTTGCGGCCGGCGCCGCCGCGAAGTTCTCGAACGACGGCGCGGCCACGGCGGCCGAGGGCGCGGCGCTGCTGTCAGTGGACATGGGCTGCTCCTTGCGTCTTTTCCTCCGGCGCGGCGGCGAGGAAGCGTTCGACCTTGATCGCGTAGCTGCCGTGCAGCGTGCCGTAACGGCATTCGAGGATCGGCACGCCGTCGACGAGCGCCGGCACCGTCTCCGGGATGTCGAGCGGGATCACGTCGCCCGCCTTGAGCGCGAGCAGCCGGCGCAGCGGCAGGGTGCTGCGCGCGAGTTCCACCCGGATCTCGACTTCGGCCGACTGCACCTGGCGCGCGAGCAGCCGCATCCAGCGCTGGTCCGGCTCGGTCTGGTCGGTGTGGGTGCTCGCGTACAGCTGGTCGCGCAGCGGCTCGAGCGTCGCGTACGGCAGGCAGACGTGCAGGTCGCCGCCGGCGCCGCCGAAATCGAGCGTGAACGTCGTCGCGACGACGATCTCGGAGGGGGCGGCGACGTTCGCGAACTGGGTGTGCATTTCCGAGCGCACGTACTCGAATCTGAGCGGATGCACCGGCGCCCAGGCCTTTTCGTATTCGGCGAGCGCTACCTCGAGCAGCCGCTGGATGATGCGCATCTCGGTCGGCGTGAAGTCGCGCCCCTCGATGCGCGTCTGCAGCCGCCCGCCGCCGCCGAACAGGCTGTCGATCACCGCGAACACGAGGCCCGGCTCCTGCACGACGAGCGCCGAGCCACGCAGCGGCCGCGGCAGCACGATGTTGAGATTGGTCGGCACCGCGAGGTTGCGCACGAACTCGCCGTACTTCACCACGCGCACCGGGCCGACCGAGAGGTCGGGGCTGCGCCGCATGAAGTTGAAGAGCCCGGTGCGCAGCCCGCGCGCGAAGCGCTCGTTGACGATCTCGAGCGTCGGCATGCGGCCGCGCACGATCCGCTCCTGCGTCGCGAGATCGTAGGGACGCACCCCGCCCGCGTCGGGCTCGGCGGGCGCAGGCGCGGCCTCGGGCTCGCCCGTGACGCCGCGAAGCAGCGCATCGACTTCGTCTTGCGAGAGGAACTCGCCGGACACGGCCGCGCTACTGGATGATGAAGGTCGAGTAGTGAAGCGCGACGACGCCCTTGTCGGGGGCGTTCGTCTCGGGAAGCGGCTCGCGCGCGACCTCGAGCAGCTCCTCGGCAAGGCGCGCCTTGCCTTCGAGCGAAGCGAGTTCGCGCGGGGTCTTCGACGAAAGCAGCAGCAGGATCTTCGAGCGGATGATCGGCATGTGCTGCTTGAGCACCGGTTCGATGTCGGCGCCCGAGACCTGGAACGTCAGCCCGACCTGCAGGTAGTGCTCGGCGCTGCCGTCGTCCTTCAGGTTCACGGTCATGATCTCGAGCGGCACGAACTGCGGCGGGCGCGAGGGCTTGGCCGCTTTCGCGTCGCCTTTCGCGTCGCCGGCCTTCTTTCCGGCGGCCTTGCCGTCGGCGGCGTCGGCGCCGCGGCCGGCGAACTGCCACACCGCGGCTGCGGCGCCGCCTGCGATCAGCGCGCCGGCGAGCGCCGCAATGAGCGCGGTGCGCGCGCCTTTCTTCTTCGGCGCGGCGTCCGCGCTCGAGCCGTCCTTCGCGGGGGTCGCGTTCTTCGCCATCGTCGATGCTCCTTTCGCGCGGATTTTCGTTGCAGCGGCGGCTGCGCGATGCGGCGAACAGCGCGGCTTCGGCCGCGCTATTCCGTTCAGGCGAACACGTCGAGCAGCCCGCGCCGCAGAACGGGCGCAGCCGGGGCGAGCGCGCGCGCCGCGGCCTCGCCCGGTGCGGCGTCTGCGGCGGGCGCGCGCGGCGCGCGCGCGTCGCCCCGCTCGCGTCCGGGAAGCTCGGCACCGACCGAGGCGTCGCCGAGCGCCAATCCTTGCGCGGCGAGCATGTCGCGAAGGCGCGGCAGCGCCTCCAGAATCGCTTCGCGCGTCGCCGGGTGCGGCGCCGCGCAGGCAAGGTGCGCCGCGCCGTCGGCGACGCGGATGTGCAGCTCGACCGGTCCGAGTTCGGGCGGGCTCACCTCGATGCGCGCCGCGGCGTTTCCTGCGGACAGCTCGAGCTGCACCCGCGCGCAGAAGTGGTCGGCGAACGCGGGCGTTCCGGGGCGAAGCGGCGCGTTCGCGGCAGGCGGCGTCGGCGCGCGCACCGGCGCAGCCAGAGCGGCGAGCGGCGCGGCCGCGATCGGCTCGGTTCCCCGCGGCGCGGCGACGTGCGACGGTGCGCGCGCGGGCTCCGCGGACATCGCCTCGGTCGGCTGCGGCGTGGCTTCGCGCTCTGCCTGCGGCGCGGCTGCGTCGGCGGAAAGCCGCGCGGCGAGCGCGTGCGGCGAGGCGGCACTTTGCGCAGCGGGTGACGCCTCGGCCTCGAATGCGCCGAGCGCGAAGGCGGCGGGCGCGGCCGCAGTCGGCGGCGTGCGCTGCGGCGCCGTTTGCGGCGTCTCGGCCTGCGGCGCTGCAGCCGGCGGCTGCGCAACGAGCGCCTGCGCAGCCGCGGCGGCGGCCGAAAGCGCCGCGATCTCGAGCCCTGCGGCCGGCGCCGCGCTCTGCGCGGGCGCCGGGTTTTCGCCCGGCTGCGGCGGCGCCGCAACGAGCGCGGCGAGCTCGGGCGCGATGCCTGCAGCCGGGTCGCTTACCGCGAGCGCTGCCGCGAGCAGCAGCTCGAAATCGACCGCGCCAGCGGGTGCGGCACCCGGTGCGCCGGGGGCGGCGGTCTGCGCGCCGGCGACCGGCGCGAGGGCGAACGGGATTTCGTTCATGAGGGGGCGTCTCCGGTGACCGTGCGCCGCGCGGCGGCGGCGCGGGTTGCGATTTCGTCCTCGGTGCGCCGCTCGGCGCGCTGCGCGGCGCGCGCGGCAGCGGCGGCGCGGCGCGCAGCGATCGCCGCGAACGCGCGGCAGCGCCGCTCGGCTTCCTGCCAGCGCCGGCGCGCGGCCGCAAGGCGCGCGGCGCCGGCCTCGAGCTCGCGCGCCTGCTCGAGGCGCGCCGCGTCGATGCGATCGAGAAAGCGGCGCAGCCGCGCAAGCAGCGCGGCGGCCGCGCCGGCGCGGCCGGCTTCGGCGAGCCGCTCGGCGTACTCGCGCCGGTACTGCTCGAGCAGCCGCGCGCGCTGCTCGCGTTCGACGCAGGCGGCGGTCTCGGCCGCGAGCGCCCGCGCCGCCGCCTCGCGCCCTCGCTCGGCGAGTTCGACGAGGAGCGCGAACGAGTCGCTCATGCGCCGCCTGCCTCGCTCGGCGCGGCGAGCAGCGCCTCGAGCGCGGTCGCGCTCGACTCGAGGTCCGCCAGCTCGCGCATGTCCTGCTGCAGGAACCGCTCCATCGCCGGCCAGAGCGCGACCGCGCGATCGAGCACCGGATCGCCGCCCGGCACGTACGCGCCGACGGCGAAGAGGTCGCGGCTGCGGCGGTAGCGCGCATACAGCCGCCGGAAGCTGCGCGCCGCCTCGAGCCGCGCCGGCGGCACGATCGCCGGCATCACGCGGCTCACCGACGCCTCGACCTCGATCGCCGGAAAATGCCCCTGCTCGGCAAGCTCGCGCGAAAGCACCACGTGGCCGTCGAGCACCGCGCGCGCGGCGTCCGCGATCGGGTCGTTCGGATCGTCGCCCTCGGCGAGCACGGTGTAGAACGCGGTGATCGAGCCGCCGCGCGCGAGCGGGCCGTTGCCGGCGCGCTCGACGAGCTGCGGCAGGCGCGCGAACACCGACGGCGGATAGCCCTTGGTGGCCGGCGGCTCGCCGACCGCGAGCGCGATCTCGCGCTGCGCCATCGCATAGCGCGTGAGCGAGTCCATCATGAAGAGCACGTCCTTGCCCTGGTCGCGGAAGAACTCGGCGATCGCGCAGGCGTAGGCAGCCGCCTGAACGCGCATGAGCGGGGCGGCGTCGGCGGGCGCGGCGACGACCACCGAACGCGCAAGGCCCTCTTCGCCGAGGATGTCGTCGACGAACTCCTTCACCTCGCGGCCGCGCTCGCCGACGAGGGCCACGACGTTCACGTCGGCCGCGGTGCCGCGCGCCATCATGCCGAGCAGCACGCTCTTGCCGACGCCGCTTCCCGCGAAAAGGCCCATGCGCTGGCCGCGCCCGACGGTGGCGAGCGCGTTGATCGCGCGCACGCCGACGTCGAGCGCGCGCTCGATCGGGGCGCGCTCGACCGGGTTCATCGGCCGCGCGGCGAGCGGCGCGCGCTGCGAGTAGGCGAGCGGCCCGCGGCGGTCGAGCGGCAGCCCGGCGCCGTCCAGCACCCGGCCGAGCAGGCCGAATCCGACGGGAAGGTGCTTTGCGCGGTCCTCGGCGCGCCGCCACGGGTGATTCGCGCGACCGTACACCGGTGGCGCCTGGTTGACGTCCACCGGAATGACCCGCGCGCCCGGCCGCAGGCCCTGCACGTCGGTCGTCGGCATGAGAAACAGCCGCTCGCCGGAGAACCCCACCACCTCGGCCTCGGCGACCGCCGCGCCGTCCTGGCTGACGACGCAGGCGCTTCCGACCGGAAGCCGAAGCCCTTCGGCCTGCATCACGAGCCCGGAGACGTGGGTGAGCCGCCCGGTCGCGGCAAGCGGCGCGGCGGCGAGCACGAAGCTGCGGCAGTCGCCGAGATACGCCGCCCAGCGCTCGAGCGGCTCCGACGGGCGCGGCACGTTACGCGGGCTCATCGCGCCAGGGGTGATCCTGACCGAGCGAGGCGAGCACGCGCCGCCAGCGCGTCGCGACGGTGGCGTCCACCTCGCCGGTCGAGGAAGCGAGACGCACGCCGCCGGGCTCGATGCGCGGATCCTCGAGCACGCGCCAGGCGCCGCGCGCGAGCTCGTCTGCGAGATGCTGGCGCAGCAGCTCTGCGTCGGCCGGATGCACGTGGATCTGCACCGCGCGCGCCTCCTGTGCGAGCATCGCGAGCGCTTCGCGCGCGGCGGCGAGCACCGTCTCGCGCCGCGTCGCGATCTCGCTGCGGATCACCTGGCGCGCGATTTCGATCGCGAGATCGAGCAGCTCGCCCGCGAGGCGCTCCTCGAACAGCGCGAGCGCGCGCTCGGCCGCGCCGAAGAGCGCCCCGAGCCGTTCGGCCTCGGCGCGCGCGGCCGCAAGGCCGGCGGCGTGGCCGGCCGCAAAGCCCGCCTGTTCCGCTTCGCGCCGGCGCGCTTCGAGGTCCTCGGCCGACGCGGCGGCGGGCGTCGCCGCGGGCGCGGCGAATGCCTGCGGCCGCCAGCGGCGCAGCGGCACGCTAGACATACGCGTCCTCGCCGCGGCCGCCGAGCACGATCTGGCCCTCGTCGGCCAGCCGCCGCGCGATCTTCAGGATCTCCTTCTGCTGCGCCTCGACTTCGGACAGGCGCACCGGCCCGCGCGCCTCCAGGTCCTCGCGCAGCATCTCGGCGGCGCGCTGCGACATGTTGCGCAGGATCTTTTCGCGCAGCGGCTCGCTCGCGCCCTTCAGCGCGACGACGAGCTGCTCGGACTGCACCTCGCGCAGCAGCAGCTGCACCGCGCGGTCGTCGAGGTCGGCGAGGTTGTCGAACACGAACATCGCGTCCTCGACCTTCTGCGCGAGGTCGGCGTCGTGGCCGCGCAGCGCCTCGAGGATCGGCGCCTCGTTCTTCGAGCCGACGTAGTTCAGGATCTCGGCGGCGACGCGCGGTCCGCCGAGCGCCGCGCGGCGGATGTGGTCGGTGCCGCCGGCGAGCAGCCGCGCGAGCGCCTCGTTCAGCTCGCGCAGCGCGTTCGGGCGGATGCTCTCGAGCGTCGCGATGCGCAGCACCACCTCGCCGCGCAGCCGCTCGGGCAGCTCGCCGAGGATCGCGGCCGCGTGCTCGCGCTCGAGGTGCACGAGGATCGAGGCGACGATCTGCGGATGCTCGTGCCGGATAAGCTCGGCGACCGCCGGCGCGTCCATCCACTTGAGGCTCTCGATGCCGGAGACGTCGCTCGAGGAAAGGATACGGTCGAGCACCATGCGCGCCTTGTCTTCGCCGAGCGCCTGCACGAGCACCTTGCGCACGTACTGATCGCCCTCGCCGAGCGAGGTCTGTTCGGCGGCCGCGCTGTGAAAGCGCTCGAGCACCGCGTTCACCTGCTCGCGCGAGACCGACTTCAGCCGCGCCATCGCCTCGCCGAGCTTCTGCACCTCCTTCGGCGTCAGGTGCTTGAGCACCTCGGCCGCCTCGGCCTCGCCGAGCGCCATCAGCAGCACCGCGCCGTCGGTGAGCCCCGCCTCATCCATCCTTCGACACCCAGCTGCGCACCACGTTGGCGACGATCTTCGGGTCCTGGCGCGCGATCGCGCGCGCGGCACCGATCGGGTCGGGCAGCTGCGCCGGCGCCGCCTCCGGCGCCTCGCCCGCCGCCGGCACGGGCGGCGCGGGCGGCGGGGCGGCGAGCGAGGCAAGGAGCGGCCGCACCAGGCCGAAGCCGATCGCGAGCACGATCAGCGCCGCGAGCAGGCTCTTGCCGAGGTCGAGCGCCGCGGCGATCGCCTCGGGCCGCTTCCAGAACGGCGGCTCGGCGATCGGCTCGGCGCCCTCGGCGGTGAACGGCACGCTCGCGACCGAGAGCGAATCGCCGCGCTCCTTGCTGAAGCCGACCGCCTCGCGCGCAAGCGCCGCGATCTGCGCGAGTTCTTCCTCCTTGAGCGGCTCGAGCCGCGCGTTGCCGTCGGCGTCGGTCGCGCGCCGGTGGTTGACGAGCACCGCAGCGCTCAGGCGCTTCACCGTGCCGGTCGCGTGGCGCACGACGCGCACCGTCTTGTCCAGTTCGAAGTTCGTCGTCGCCTCGCGCCGCGACGAGCCGCCGGCGGCGGGCGGCGCCGCGGGCGGCGCCGCGCCCGGCTGGTTCGAGGCGGTGCCCGGCACCCCGACGGCGCGCGCCGCGGCCGCGCCCTCGGTGGCCTCGCTCGTCGTCTGGCTGCGCACCGCCGCGTCCTTTGCGTCCTGGTTCGGCTTGAAGGTCTCGGCGGTCGACTCGGCGAGGCTGAAATCGACGTCGAGCGCCACCTGAGCGCGCACGTTGCCCCGCCCGACGATCGGCTCGACGAGGTCGAGGATGCGCCGCGCGTAGGACGCTTCCAGCTCGTGCAGGTAGGCGAGCTGCGCGCTGTCGAGTCCCGCGGGGCTTTCGCCCGGCGCCGAAAGAAGCGTGCCGTGATGGTCAACCACGGTCACCGCGCGCGCCGACAGTTCCGGCACGCTCGAGGCGACGAGGTGCACGATGCCGGCGAGCTGCGTGCGATCGAGCGTGCGGCCCGGATGCAGCCGCACCATCACCGACGCCGACGGCTTCTGGCGCTCGCGCAGGAAGAGCGTCGTGCGCGGAATCGCCAGATGCACGCGCGCGGCGGCCACCGCGCCGAGCGACTGGATCGTGCGCGCGAGTTCCCCTTCGAGCGCGCGCTGGTAGGACACCTGTTCCTGGAACTGGGTCGCGCCGAGCTTCGGGTTCTCGAGCAGCTCGAAGCCGACCACCGAGCCCTTCGGCAGCCCCTGCGCCGCGAGCCGCAGGCGCGCCTCGTGCACCTGCGCCGCCGGCACGAGGATCGCTCCGCCGCCCTCGGCGATGCGATAGGGCACGCCCATCTGTCCGAGCTGCGCGACGATCGCGCCGCCGTCGCGCTCGGAAAGGTTCGCGTAGAGCACGCGCCAGTCGGGCGTGCGGCTCCAGAGCCAGGCTGCGACCGCCACCGCGGCGAGCGCCGCGAGCGCAAGACCGAGCGCGAAGCGCCGGCCGGGCGGCATCGCCGCCAGTGCCCTGAGCGCGCCTGCGGCCTCGTTCGCCATCGCCCGGTTGCCTGCGGAAAGGTGCGGCGATTATCGGAACGCGCGGCGCGCGCGAATCGCCGGAACAGCGGCGCGTTTGACGCGCATTTCGCGCGCCGCGCGCCGCGGCGCGCTGCTAGCGTAGGCGCGTCGAGAAACGCAAGGCAACGCGATGTCCCCGATCGAACGCGTGCAGCTGTCCATGATCCCGGCGGCGCGCGCGGCCGCGCCGTCGGCCGCCCCCGGGTTCGCCGACGCCCTGAAGGGGGCGCTCGAGTCGGTGAGCCGCGCGCAGGCGCAGGCGGCGCAGATGGCGCGCCGGTTGCAGGAGAACGACCCGGCGGTGAGCCTCGAGCAGACCATGGTGGCGATGGCGCAGGCGAACGTGTCGTTCCAGCTTCTCGTGCAGACGCGCAACCGCCTGGTGCAGGCCTACCAGGACATCATGAACATGCCGGTGTAACCGCTACAGGCGCGCGCGCCGCTCGCGGTCGAGCTGCAGCACGTAGCGCTGGATCGCGGTGAGCGCGGCGCCGGGCAGGTTGACGAATTTCAGCCCGCAGCGCGTCGCGCCGCCCGGGGCGCGGCCGGGCTCGACCGAGCGCACTTCGGCGTCGAACACGAGGCGCACCGGCCCGGGCAGCTCGACCGCGCAGCCGCGCAGCAGCTCTCCCGGTACGAGCGCAAGCTGCGGCGGCGCGAGCGCCACCGCCGCGCCGCCGCAGCTGATGTCGAGCACGCGCAGCCGCACGCGCCCGCCCGCCGGATGCGGCGCCTCGAGCTCGAGCGGGCGCGCAAGGGGCGGCGCGACGCGAAAGTGGTCGCGCCGCTGCAGCCGCAGCACCGTCTCGGGCACGCGCACCCGGAGCGCCGCGAGCCCGTCGAAGACGGTGGGCGCGGCGCGCTGCGTGGCGAAATGGATGCGCACGCCGTCGAGCGAGGCGGAAAACGAGAGCCGGCCGGCCTCCAGCAGGCGGCGGTTCGCTGCGTCGTTCGCCGCCGCGTCGAACACGAGTTCCTCGAAATCGGGGTTCACCGCGAGCAGCGTCGAGACGATGAAATCGTCCGGCGCCTCGGCGTGCACCGTCACGGTCGCGCGCCGCTCGATCAGCACGCGCAGCAGCGCGAGGATCTCGACGCGCGAGTAGAGCCGGTAGCGCTCGAGGTCCTCCTCGACGCCGGCGACGAGCGCAAACGGCGGCGGTTCGCTCATCGCGCCCCCCCGCGCGGCGCGGCCGCGCCCTCGCGCTCGATGCGCCAGACCCAGGCGAGCAGTTCGGCGACCGCGACGTAGAGCGAGGGCGGAATCGCGCGGTCGATCTCGACCTGCATCAAGAGCGTGCACAGCTGCGGCGCCGCTTTGACGACGACGCCCGCTTCGCGCGCGCGGCGCACGATCTCGTCGGCGACGAGCCCCCGGCCCTTCGCGATCACGCGCGGGGCGGCGTCGCCCTCGGCGTAGGCGAGCGCGACCGCGGCGCGCGGCGGCTCAGCGCTCATGTGCGCTCACCTCCAGCCGTTCGAGCGCGAGCGCGTTGCGCGCGAACGCCGCGCCGAGCGCGGGTGCCCCGGCGGCAAGCTCCGCGCGCGCCTCGGCCGAGGCGACGTGCGCGTTCACGCGCGCGCGCCCTTCGTGCACCGAAACGACGAGCACCACCTCGCCGAGGCGGGCGAGCGTCAACGCAAGCCGCGCGCGCACGGCGTGCGCCGGCGCCTCGCCTCGGCGACCCTCGGCGTGCGGCTCGATCCGGAGCGTCGCTTCGGGATCGGGGGGAAAGAGCGTGCCGAGCGCGATCGGGCGCGCAAGCGGCTCCGTCTGCTCGCGCACCAGGCGCTCGATCTCGCGCGGCGCAGCGATCCGCGCGTCCGCGTTTTCGGCCGCGGCGCGCGCGTCGGCGCCGCGGGCGGCCGCGGCGAGGGCGTCCTGCGCCGGGGCGTCGCCGCGCGGTGCGCCCGGTTCGTCGGGCTCGCTCGCGACGCGGGTGCTCGCGCCGGCAAACCCTCGGAAAAGCGCGGCCGACGCCGGCGCAGGCCGAAGAACCGAAGGCGCGCTCGGCGCAGAGCGCGAGGCGGTCGGCGCGGGCTGCGGCGCGGCATGGGCGCGCGTCGGCTCGGGAAGCGGCGCGCAGGCGGGCAGCGTCCGCCCAGGCGGCTGCGGCGAGGGCGGCGGGGCGGTATCGGGCGCCGCCGTCGGCGCAAGCGGCGCAAGCCGCGCGATGCGAGAAAGCAGCGCCGCGAGCGAGGTGGCGTCGATCATGCGGCGGCCCCGCGCGCGTACTCGTCGCAGCCGTCGCGGCGCGGCGGCGGCGCAGGCGGCGGCGATCTGCGCTGCGACGGCGGCTGTCGGCGTCGCGGGTCGCGGCCGGGCGCGAACGGCACGCGCCAGGCGGGCGCGACCGGCTCGGGCGGCGGCGTGCGCGCGGGCGCATCGGGCGCGGCCATCGCTCACCCCTCGTAGAGGCGCTGCGCGCGCTCGGCGTTGCGCGCGCCGAGCAGCATCGCCTCGAGCGCCGCAAGCCGCGGCTGGAGGTGGCGCCGGATCTCGGCGTCGTCGGCGAGCACGCGCCGCAGGATCTCGGCCTTGCGCTGCTGCTCGTCGGCGCCGAGCGGCGCGGGCGCCGCCGCACGCGCCTCGGCCACGAGCGCCGCGCAGCGCGCCTCGGCCTCGACGAGCGCGTCCCAGTCGCCGGCGCGCGCGGCCTCGAGCATGCGTCGGCTCGCGGCGCCGATCGCCTCGTAGAGTTCAAGCGCCGCGCTCGCCATGGGCTCGGTCCTTTGCGCTTTCGGCGCCGATCGCGCGCCAGGCCTCGCGCAGCTCCGCGAGCAGCCGCGCGACCTCCTCGAGGCCCTCGGGGTCGTTGCGCGCGCTCGCAAGAAGCAGCCGGCGGCTCATGTAGTCGTAGAGGTCGGCAAGGCGCGCGGCAAGCTCGCCGCCCGCGCTGCGATCGAGGCTCGCGGCGAGACCCTGCTCGATGATCTGGATCGCGCGCGAGACCGCGGTGCCCTTGGTGGCGAGATCGCGGGCGCGCATGCGCTCGGCGGCGCGATGCACGGCCGCAAGCGCCGCGTCGAAGAGCAGCGCGACGAGCTTGTGCGGGTCGGCGGTGGCGACGTCGGTTTCGGCCTGGATTCGGCCGTAGGCGGCGAGCGCGGCGCGGGGCGAGGTCATCGCAGGGTCCTAGCGGTTGCGCGCGCCGGGCAGCGCGGCGAGCTGGCTCGCGAGGAAGCTGCTCGTCGAGTTCATGCGCGCGAGCATCGCGTCGAGCGCGACGAACTGCTCGCGGTAGCGGCGCTCGACGTCGGCGAGGCGGTCCTCCATCTCGGCTTTCCTGCGCGCGAGCGTCTTCAGGCGCGCGTTCAGACCCTCGAGCCTTGCGCCGATCGCGCCGCCCGCGGCAAGGAGCGCCTCGATCATCTGATCGAGCTCCTGCGCGCGGCCGCGCGCAAAGCGCACGTTGCCGAGCGCGCCGGCCGCGCTCGCGAAGACCTCGACCGCGAGCCCTTCGGCGTCGGTGCCCGCGGCCCCGGTGAGCGTCCGGCCGCTTCCGACCGCCGCCGCGCCGCCGATCGTGCCGGCGACATCCGTGCCGCCGACGGCGACGGGCGAGTCGCCGAACAGCGTGCTCGCGGCCGCGCCCGGGCTCACCGCGACCGTCGAGCCGCTGCCGTAGCGCTGCGAGACGATCGAAAGCACCCCGCCCGACTCGCTCACCGCGACCCGCACGCCGGCGGCGGAGAACGGTGCCGCGCCGTTCAGCTTCGCCTGAAGCTCGGCGGCGAGCGCGGCCGCGCTCGCGTAGCTGCCGGCGGCGAGCGTGACGGTCGCCGAAATCCCGTTCACCGTCACCGCGAGGCTGTCGTTTGCGCCCGCGACGATGTCGAGCCCTGCGGCGGCGCTCCCGGTGAGGGTGCCGCGCGTCGCCGGCTGCGTCACCTCGACCGCGTAGACGCCCGGCTTCGTGCGCGCGCTGTAGCCGCGAAATGCGAGCGACGGATGGTCGGTCGAGCCACCGCAGGCGAGCAGTCCCGCGATGTCGTCGAACGCCTGCTGCATCGCCTCCGAAAGCCGGTTCGCCTCCAGCACGAGCGAGCCGTCCTTCTGAAAGGCGAGACCGATCTCGGCAAGCGACCGGAAGCGGCCGGCCGACTCGGCGAGCGCGGCACCGAGCACCGCGCGCATGCGCGAGCCGAGCGCGCCGGCGAGCGCATCGCCCGCGAGCAGCCCTCCCTGCCGCGCCGCCGGATCGTACGCGGTCAGCTCGCGCAGCAGCCGCAGTGCGTCGTTGTAGGCGCCGACGAAGCGCTCGACCGCTTTTTTCACGGCGTCGCCGTCGCGCTCGACGGTGAGCGCGATCGGCGCCCCCGGGTTCGTGCCGCGCAGCTCGAGCGTGACGCCGGCGAGCGCGTCGGCGACGGTGTTCGTGCGGCGCGTCATCGCGACGCCGTCGAGGCGAAACTGCGCATCCTGCGCCGCGCTCGCCTGAACGAGGTTGCGCCCGGCGCCTTCGGCCGCCGCCGGATCGTACGCGAGGCGCGAAAGGCCTGCGGTGTCGGTGTGCGTGCCGTCGGCGTCGGCGACGGTGATCCGGAGCGAGTACGCCGCGCCGGTTTCTTTTGCCGCGAAGACGAGGCGGCTCGCGGTGCCGTCGTCGACGATGCTCGCGCTAACACCGATTCCGGCTGCGTTCACCGCGTCGCGCACCGCTTCGAGCGTTGCGCCCGGCGCGATCGCGACCGTCTGCGCCGGCCTGGCCGGGTTCGGCGCGAAGCTGTTCGATCCGGCGTCCCAGTTGCCGAATTCGAACGTGAGCGTGCCGCCGCCGACCGCCTCGCCCGCGGAGGCGAACGGCGCCGAATGCAGCCGGTGCGCCTGCGCGAGCGCGAGCACTTCCAGCGTGTGGCTGCCGGCGGCGGCGCCGCGGCCGACGGCGACGGTCGCGACCGCCGCGTTCGCTGTCTGCGCTTTGCAGGGCTTCAGCCGCTGCGGGTCGGACAGATCGCGCAGCGCCTCGCGCAGGGCGCCGAGCCCCGCCTTGACCCTGCCCCAGGAGGACACGCGCGACTGGATCGCGCTCTGCTCGCGCTCGAGGGCCGCCACCGGCCGGCGCTCGACCGTCATCAGCTGCGCGACGATCGCGTTCACGTCGAGCGCGGCGCCGAAGTTCGTGCCGGACACAGGCATCGCGGCTAGGCCTTCAGGCGGATGAGCAGTCCCTGCATGTGCTCGATCGCGCGGCTCGCGGCGATCGCCTCGCGCGGCGGGATCTCGCGCAGCACTTCGCCGGTTTCGCGATCGACGACGCGCACGACCGAGCGGCGGCCGTCGACGACGAATTCGAGCGCCGGCGCCTGCGCCCGCAGCGCATCGAGCGCGCGCTCGAGCGCCGGCGCTGGCGCGGCGACGGGGACCGGCTCGGGCGCAGCCGGGCCGCGGCTCGCCGCGACGCCCGGGGCGGGGGCGTCGCGGCCAGCCGCCTGCCGGCCGTGGGCCGCGAGGGCGTACGGTGCCGGCAGGACGGGCATGGGTCAACGCGGTTCGTTATCCGCGCAGCAGCGCGAGGACGTTGTTCGGCATCGCGTTCGCCTGCGCGAGCATCGCGACGCCGGCCTGCTGCAGGATCTGCGCGCGCGTGAGCGCGGCGGTCTCGGCGGCGAAGTCGGCGTCCTGGATGCGCGAGCGCGACGCCGAGAGGTTCTCGGCCATCGTCTGCAGGTTCGCGATCACCGAGGTGAAGCGGTTCTGCACCGCGCCGAGCTCGGCGCGCGTCGAGTTCACCGTGTCGAGCGCGGCGTCCACCGCGCCGATCGCCGCGTCCGCGCCGGCGGCCGTGGACACGTCCACGGCGTCCACGCCGAGGTCGGCGGCAAGCGCGCTCGCGATCGAAGCGACGGTGATCGTCTGGCCGGAATTCGGCCCGACCTGGAACGCGGCGTTCGTGAACGTGCCGTCGAGCAGGTTGATCCCGTTGAAGGTCGTCTGGGAGGCGACGCGGTCGATCTCGGCCACCAGTTGCGCGCCCTCGGCCTGCAGCGCCGCGGGGTCGCCGTCGCTGTTCGTCGCGTTCACCGCCTGCACTGCGAGTTCGCGGATGCGCTGCAGGTTGTTCGTGATCTCGACGAGTGCGCCTTCGGCCGTCTGCGCGAGCGAGATGCCGTCGTTCGCGTTGCGCACCGCCTGGTTGTAGCCGCGGATCTGGGCGGTGAAGCGCGACGCGATCGCCATTCCGGCGGCGTCGTCCTTCGCGCTGTTCAGGCGCAGGCCCGAGGACAGCCGCTGGAGCGCGACTTCCATCGCGCCCTGCGACATGTTGAGCGCGCGCTGCGAGTTGAGCGAAGCGATGTTGCTGTTGATCACTTGGGGCATGGCAGTCTCCTTGTCAAAAGTCCTCATCCGGCGAAAGCGCCGGCAACCTTCGGCCGGCGCGGCGTGACGCCGGGCCGCCGTCTGCCCGGTTTACGGAGCCTGCCGCACAAACTTGAGCGTCGCGGCGCGGGCAGGCGCGCCCCGACGCGTGCGCAGACAGTAGCGGACCGCCGCCCCGGCGAACCCGCGGTGAGCGGCACGATTCCGGCGCTGATCCGCGGATCGCGCCCGCAGGTGGGGCGCCGGCTAGGACGATTTCCTAGGCGCTCGCGCGCACGAATTCCGACGCCGAATCGCGGCGTGCGCCGCTTCAGCGGCCCGGCCGCCGCGTCGCACGATGGCGACGTCGCACGACCGCGACGTCGCACAGGAGAACCGACATGAAAGCCGAACAGATCACCCAGGAGATCCGCGAAGTCAATCTCGCCTTCCTCATGCTCGCGCAGCACCTGCTGCAGGCCGATCGCGCCGAGGCGCTCTACCGTCTGGGCTTGAGCGAGGAGGCGGCCGACCTGATCGGCGCGCTCACCCCGGCGCAGCTCGTGCGGCTCGCCGCCTCGAGCACGCTGCTGTGGCGCCCGCGCGTCGACGACGAGATGGTCTGGAGCCTGCTCGCGAATCATTCGCGCGAGGGGTCGGTGCCGGCGGCGCTGCACGCCTCGATCCTCGTGGCCGGGCGCACCGCCGCGCTCGCCGCCGCGTAGGCGCGTCGCCATGCGCCAGAAGAGCGTCGTCGCCGAGGCGCGCCAGATCCGGCTGGCGAGCGACCTCATCCGGCTCGGGGCGCGGCTGCAGGTGCTCGAGGCCGAGACCACGCTGTCGCGCGAGCGGCTGCTGCGCCTGTACAAGGAGCTGCGGGGCAAGTCTCCGCCCAAGGGAATGCTGCCGTTTTCCACCGACTGGTTCATGACCTGGCAGCCGAACGTGCACAGCTCGCTCTTCATGAACATCTTTCACTCGGTGAACAGCGCAAGCGCATTGGAGCCCGCCGAGGCGCTGGTCGCGGCCTTCCGGCTCTATCAGGAGCAGGTCGTGCTCCTCGGCCAGCCGGCGGTGCTCAGCCTGACGCGCGCCTGGCGGCTGCTCAAGTTCTTCGAGTGCGGGATGCTCGCGATGGCGCGCTGCACGCGCTGCACCGGGCGCTTCGTCGTGCACGCGCACGACCCGGTGCGGCGCTACGTCTGCGGCCTGTGCCACATGCCCGCGCGCGCCGGCCGCGGCGCGCACGCCGCCGCGCACTGAGCGCGCGCGCCCGCGCGCGCGGCCCTCAAGATTCGCGCGCGCCGGCCGACATTGCACTGCAGCCGGACCGCGGCCGCGGTTCGCCACGGCAAGGAGACGCGAGGGAACGCGAGGCATGCTGGTCATCGTCGGCTACGTGATCGTGCTCGGATCGGTGTTCGGCGGCTTCGCGCTCGCCGGCGGCCATCTGGGGGCGATGTACCAGCCGCTCGAGCTGCTCATCATCGGCGGGGCCGCGTTCGGCGCGTTCGTCGTCGGCAACCCGGTGAAGACCGTGAAGGCGACGCTGAAGGCGCTGCCCGGGCTGCTGAAGGGCTCGCGCTACTCGAAAGCGCTCTACCTCGAGCTGATGGGCATGCTCTACGACATCCTGAACAAGGTGCGCAAGGAAGGTCTGATGGCGATCGAGCGCGACATCGAGAACCCCAAGGAGAGCCCGCTCTTTGCGCCGTATCCGCGGCTGCTCGCCGACCATCACCTGATCGAGTTCCTGACCGATTACCTGCGCCTGATGGTGAGCGGCAACCTGAACGCGCACGAGATCGAGGCGCTGATGGACAGCGAGATCGAGACGCATCACCACGAGGGCGCGATCCCGGCGCACGCGCTGCAGAAGGTGGCCGACGGCTTGCCCGCCTTCGGCATCGTCGCCGCGGTGATGGGGGTCGTGCACACGATGGCCTCGGTGGGCCTGCCGCCCTCGGAACTCGGCCAGCTCATCGCGCACGCGCTCGTCGGCACCTTCCTCGGCATCCTGCTCGCCTACGGGTTCGTCGGACCGCTCGCCAGCCTGCTCGAACAGAAGCTCGCCGAGGCGACGAAGATGCTCGAGTGCGTCAAGGTGACGCTGCTCGCGAGCCTGAACGGCTACCCGCCGGCGATCGCGGTCGAGTTCGGCCGCAAGGTGCTCTATTCGAGCGAGCGGCCGAGCTTCGCCGAGATGGAAGAGCACGTGAAGCAGCGCAAGAAGGGAGCGTAGATGGCCAAAGCGCAAGCCGCCGAAGGCAAACCGATCGTCATCCGCCGCCAGAAGAAGGTGCACGGCGGGCACCACGGCGGCGCCTGGAAGATCGCGTACGCCGACTTCGTCACCGCGATGATGGCGTTCTTTCTGCTGATGTGGCTGCTCGGCTCCACCACCAAGGGCGACCTGCAGGGCATCGCCGAGTACTTCCGCACGCCGCTCAAGGTGGCGCTGTTCGGCGGCTCGGGCTCGGGCGACTCCTCGAGCGTCATCAAGGGCGGCGGCAAGGACCTCACGCGCCAGCACGGGCAGGTGCGCGACGGCGAGATCGAGCCGCCGAAGAAGACGATCAACCTGCAGGCGGCGAAGGACGAGCTGAAGCGGCGCGAGCGCGCCGCGCTCGAAGACCTGCGCGCGCGCCTCGACCGCGTGATCGAGGCGAGCCCGATGCTGCGCGGCTTCCGCAACCAGATCCGCGTGGACATCACGAGCGAGGGGCTGCGCGTGCAGATCGTCGACGAGCAGAACCGGCCGATGTTCGACCTCGGCAGCGCGCGGCTGAAGGACTACACGCGCGAGATCCTGCGCTCGCTCGCGCCGGTGCTGAACGAGGTCGAAAACCGCATCGCGCTCTCGGGGCACACCGACGCCGCGCCCTACGCCTCCGGCGAGCGCGGGTATTCGAACTGGGAGCTTTCGGCCGACCGCGCGAACGCCTCGCGCCGCGAGCTGATCGCCGGGGGCCTCGACGAGCGCAAGATCGTGCGCGTCGTGGGGCTCGCCGCCTCGGTGCCGCTCGTGCGCGAGGACCCGCTGCATCCGACCAACCGCCGGATCAGCATCGTCGTTCTCACGCGCGAGGCCGAGCAGGCGATGCTCGCCGGCCGCGAGGCGACCGAGGCGCCGGCGCAAACGAAGGAGGATTCCAGGTGACGAGCGGCCGCGCGCGGCGCAGCTTCGCCGCGCGCGGCCCCGGGAGGTGAACGATGGCTGCTGCCGATCTCAAGTTCCTGATCGTGGACGATTTTTCGACCATGCGCCGCATCGTGCGCAACCTGCTGAAGGAGCTCGGCTACCCGAACGCCGACGAGGCCGAAGACGGGCGCGAAGCGCTCGCCAAGCTGCGCGGCGGCGGCTTCGGGTTCGTCGTGAGCGACGTCAACATGCCGAACATGAACGGCTTCGAGCTGCTGCGCGCGATCCGCGCCGACGCGCAGCTGAAGTCGCTGCCGGTGCTGATGGTGACCGCCGAAGCGCGCAAGGAAGACATCATCACCGCCGCGCAGGCCGGCGCCTCCGGCTACATCGTCAAGCCGTTCACCAAGGCGACGCTCGAGGAGAAAGTCAACAAGATCCTGCAGAAGCTCGGAGGCTGACATGGAGGCGAGCAGCGCGGCGCCGGCGGGCGCCGACCCCCACGAGGTCTTTCAGCGCATCGGGCGGCTGACGCGCCGGCTGCACGACGCGCTCGCCGAACTCGGCTACGACCGCAAGCTCGAGCAGGCGGTCGGCGCGCTGCCCGATGCGCGCGCGCGGCTCGCCTGGATCGCCTCGGTCACCGGGCGTTCGGCCGAGCGGGTGCTCGCGGCAGTCGAGCGGGGCAAGGCCCAGCAGGAAGCGCTGCGCGCGCAGGCGCGCGCGCTCGAAGCGCGCTGGGCGAGCGTGCCGGAGGCGGAGGCGGCGCCCGAGCGCGCGCGCGCGCTCGCCGACGAGACGCGGGCGCAGCTTGCGCAGGTGGCGGCGCTTTCGGCGCAGACCGACGGCGAGCTGACCGAGATCATGATGGCGCAGGATTTTCACGACCTCACCGGACAGGTGCTCGCGCGCATCGCCGCGCTCACGCGCGAGCTCGAGGACCAGCTCGTCGCGCTCCTCATCGACACCACGCCGCCCGAGCGGCGCGCGAGGGCGCGCGAGACCGGCTTTCGCGGCCCGGTGACGGAGGCCGAGCCGCGCACCGACGTCGCCGCGAATCAGGCGCAGGTGGACGAGCTGCTCGCGAGCCTCGGCTTCTGAGACAGCGCGCTAGCGGCCCTCGTCCTCGCCTCGCCCGAGCGTGAAGAAGAAGGTCGCGCCCGCGTCGGGCGCGGCCTCGGCCCAGACGCGACCGCCGTGGCGCTCGACGATGCGCCGCACGGTCGAAAGGCCGATGCCGATGCCCGGGAACTCGCTCGCCGAGTGCAGCCGCTCGAAGACGCCGAAGAGGCGCCCCGCGTAGCGCATGTCGAAGCCGACGCCGTTGTCGCGCACGAAGTACACGGTCTCGTCGTCTTCTCGGCGCGCGCCGACCTCGATGCGCGGCCGCCCGCGCCCGGCGCTGTACTTGAGCGCGTTCGACAGCAGATTCGCGTACACCTGGCGCAGCAGCAGCGGGTCGGCGCGGCAGGGCGGCAGCTCGCCGATCAGCACCTCGGCGTTGCGCGCGCGCACCTCGCTTTCCAGCGTCTCGAGCGCCTCGCGCACGATCGCGGCGACGTCCACCGCGGTCCTGTGCAGCGGCTGGCGCGAATAGCGCGAAAGCGCGAGCAGCCCGTCGATGAGCGCACCCATGTGCATCGCGTTCGCTTCGATGCGCCCGAGCAGCCGCCGCGCCTCGTCGCCGAGCGCGCCGCCGGCTTCCTCGCGCAGCAGGTGCGCGAAACCGGCGATCGCCCGCAGCGGCGCGCGCAGATCGTGCGAGACCGTATAGGAAAACGATTCCAGCTCGCGCACCGCGGCCTGGAGTTCCCGGGTGCGCTCCGCCACGCGCCGCTCGAGGTCGGCGGCGAGCGCCTGCAGCCGCTGCTCGGCCTCGACGCGCTCGGTGACGTCGGCCGAGATGCCGACGAAATGCGTCACGCGCCCGTTCTCGTCGCGCACCGGCGCCACTCGCAGCTCGCTCCAGTACGGAGTGCCGTCCTTGCGGTAGTTGCGCACGAGCACCGTCGCTTCCCGCTCCTCTGCGAGCGCCGCGCGCAACGCCGCGACCCCGGGCTGCTCGCGGTCTTCGCCGTGAAGAAAATTCGGATCGCGTCCGATCACCTCGGCCGCCGAGTAACCCGTGATCCGCTCGAACGCCGGGTTGACATAGACGATGCTCTGGCCGCGCGCGGTCGGCTGCGCGATGATGACTGCATTGATGCTCGCCTCGAGGGCGCGGTTGCGGATTCGCAGGCTTTCCTCCATACCCACGCGCTCCGTGACGTCGAGGATCAGGCCGACGACCCCTCGGACGGTGCCGTCGGCGTCGCGCAGCGGGATGAGGGCGACGTCCAGGTCGCGCATGCTGCCGTCGCTGCGTCTCCGGCGCCGGGCCCGGTAATGGACCGACTCGCCGCGGCGCGCCCGCGTGAGCGCCGGCATGATCGCCGCGAATGCGGAAGGACCGAGCAGCTCGTCCATCCTCTTGCCCTCGGGCGAGACCCCTTCGCCGAGGTAGAACTCGACGAAGCTGCGGTTCGCGTAGCGCAGGCGCAGGTCGGGCGCCACATGAAAGATCATCGCCGGAAGGTTGTCGGCGAGCAGGCGCAGCTCGGCTTCGCTCGCGCGCAGCGCCTGCTCGGCGCGCATCTGTGCGGTGATGTCGCGCCCGGTGCCGTGGTAGCCGAGAAAGCGGCCGCTGCGGTCGTAGAGCGGCCGGCCGCTGATCGTCGCCCAGTGGATCCGGCCGTCGGGGCTGCGGCGCGCGAGCAGCAAGTCGCGGAACTCCTCGCGGCGCTCGAGCAGCGCGCGGTGCGCCGCCCAATCCGCTTCCGTCATGTTGACGAAATCCAGTTCCCAGCGCGTCTTGCCGTAGTCGTCGGCGGGCGGGATGCCCATGCGATAGAGGATCTCCCCTTCGCGGAAGACGAAGCGGTGCTGCTCGTCGGTCTGCCAGTACCAGTCGGAGGAAAGCTCCACCAGCGCGCGGAAGCGCTCTTCGCTTTCGCGCAGCGCCTCCTCGGCGCGACGGCGGTCGGTGACGTCGCGGATGACGAAGAGATAACAGGGCTCGCCCGCGATCTCGAGCGCGCTCGCGCTGAGCAGGTGATGCCGGATCGTGCCGTCGCGCCGGCGCATCGCGTATTCGAAGTCGCGCAGCTGGCCGGTCCGTGCCAGCTCGCGGAACATTTCCTCGCGCCGCGCAGGCTCGGCCCAGATCCCGAGGTCGCGCGAGGTCCGCCCGAGCGCCTCGTCGCGCCGGTAGCCGGTGAATTCCTCGAACGCCGGGTTGACGTCGAGATACGTACCGTCGCGGCGGCGAACGAGCGTCATCATGTCCGGTGCCGCGCGGAAGATCTCGCGAAAACGCGCTTCGGA
>JAOAFL010000009.1 GCA_026416295.1 Burkholderiales bacterium
CCCCATGCTCTACTACATCGCCAAGCGCATCGCCTACATGGTCCCGATCATGCTCGGGGTGGCGCTCGTGTGCTTTGCGCTCGTTCACCTCGCGCCGGGCGATCCGCTCGTCTCGGTGCTGCCGCCCGATGCCTCGCAGGCGGTGAAGGAGCAGATGATGGCGCTCTACGGCTTCGACCGGCCGTACCACGAGCAGTTCGCGCGCTGGCTCGCGCGGGCGGTTCAGGGCGACCTCGGCGCCTCGATCCGCACCGGCCGGCCGGTGACCGCGGAGATCGAAAAGGCGGTCGGCAACACGCTGATGCTCGCCGCGCTCGCGACCGCGATCGGGTTCGTGTTCGGCACGCTCTTCGGCTTCGTCGCCGGGTACTTCCGCGACAGCTGGGTGGACAAGGCGGCCTCCGCGACCGCGGTGCTCGGCGTCTCGGTGCCGCACTACTGGCTCGGCATGGTGCTCGTGATCGTGTTCTCGGTGCAGCTCGGCTGGCTGCCGCCGACCGGCGCGGGTCCCGGCGGGTCGGAGGCCTGGGCCTGGGACTGGGCGCATCTTCGCCACCTCATCCTTCCGGCGGTCACGATGTCGGTGATTCCGATGGGCATCGTCGCACGCACCGTGCGGGCGCTGGTTGCCGAGATCCTGTCGCAGGAGTTCGTCGCGGGACTGCGCGCGAAGGGCCTCACCGAGGCAGGCGTTTTCCGCCATGTAGTGAAAAACGCCGCGCCCACCGCGCTCGCGGTGATGGGGATCCAGCTCGGCTACCTCCTCGGCGGCTCGATCCTCATCGAGACGGTGTTCGCCTGGCCGGGGACGGGGTTGCTGCTCAACGACGCGATCTTTCAGCGCGACATGCCGCTCTTGCAGGGCACGATCCTCGTGCTCGCGCTCTTCTTCGTGGTGCTCAACGCCGCGGTGGACGTGATGCAGACCCTGCTCGATCCGCGCATCCAGCGCACCTGACGATGAGCGCCGTCGTTTCCGCGCCCCGCGAAATCGCCGTCGTCCGCTCGCCGGGCTACTGGGCCACCGTCGCGCGGCGGTTCCTGCGCGATCCGGTCGCGGTCGCCGCGGCGCTCGTGGTGCTTGCGCTCGTGCTGATGGCGGTGTTCGCGCCGCTCCTCGCCCCGCACGATCCGCTCCAGGGCATGACGCTCAAGCGCCTGCGCCCGGTCGGCACCGAGGGGCATCCGCTCGGCACCGACGAGCTCGGACGCGACATGCTCTCTCGGCTCATCTACGGCGCGCGCATCTCGCTCTTCATGGGCATCGTGCCGGTGTTCGCTGCGCTCGCGATCGGCGGCGCGATCGGCATCGTCGCCGGCTACGCCGGCGGCTGGACGAACAGCGTGCTCATGCGCACGATGGACGTGTTCTTCGCGTTTCCGTCGGTGCTCCTTGCGGTCGCGCTCGCCGGCGCGCTCGGTCCGGGCATCGCGAACAGCCTGATCGCGCTCACCCTCGTATTCGTGCCGCCGATCGCGCGGGTGGCCGAAAGCGTGACCACGGGCGTGCGGACGCGCGACTATGTGGAAGCCGCGCGCGCAAGCGGCGCGGGCACCTTCGCGATCCTGCGCGAGCACGTGCTCGGGAACGTCCTCGGCCCGATCTTCGTCTATGCGATGAGTCTCATCGCGGTCGCGATGATCCTCGCCTCGGGGCTGTCGTTCCTCGGCCTCGGCGTCAAGCCCCCGCAGCCCGACTGGGGGCTGATGCTGAACACGCTGCGCACCGCGATCTATACGCAGCCGCTCGTGTGCGCGTTGCCCGGCGTGATGATCTTCGTCACATCGATCTCGTTCAACCTGATGACCGACGGGCTGCGCTCGGCGATGGACATCAAGGCATGAGCGCGCCGCTTCTCGAAGTGCGGGGGCTGGTGAAGACGTTTCCGGCGCGCCGCGACCTGTTCGGGCGCGCAACGAGCGTCGTCTCGGCGGTGGACGGCGTGGACTTCGACCTCTACGAGGGCGAGACGCTCGGCGTGGTCGGCGAGTCCGGCTGCGGCAAGTCCACCACCGCGCGGCTGCTCCTTCACCTGCTCGATGCGACCGCCGGGACGATCCGCTTCGAGGGGCGCACGGTCGGCAGCCGCGAGCTGCCGTGGAAGGCGTTCCGGCGCCAGGTGCAGATCGTGTTCCAGGACAGCTACGCCTCGCTCAATCCGCGGCTGACCGTCGCCGAATCGGTCGCCTTCGGTCCGCGCGTGCACGGCGTGCCGCGCGCCGAGGCCGAGGCGCGCGCGCACGAACTCCTCGCGCGCGTGGGACTGGAGCCTGCGCGCTTCGCCGGGCGCTTTCCGCACGAGCTGTCGGGCGGGCAGCGCCAGCGCGTCAACATCGCGCGGGCCCTCGCGCTGCAGCCGCGGGTGCTGGTGCTCGACGAGCCGGTCTCGGCGCTCGACAAGTCGGTCGAGGCGCAGGTGCTCAATCTGCTCCTCGATCTCAAGGACGCGTTCCGCCTCACCTACCTTTTCATCAGCCATGACCTGGAGGTCGTGCGCTACATGTCCGACCGCGTGCTCGTGATGTACCTCGGGCGCGTCGCCGAGATCGGGCCGACCGAGGAGATCTACCGCGCAAGCCGCCACCCCTATACGACGGCGCTCCTTGCCTCCATGCTTTCGATGGACCCGGACCGGCGCACCGAGGCGGCGCCGATCTCGGGCGATCCGCCGAACCCGATCGATCCGCCGCCGGGCTGCCGCTTTCACACGCGCTGCGCGTTCGCCGAAGACGTGTGCGCGCGCCGCGCGCCGGCCCCGACCGCGATCGCGCCGGGCCACGCGGTCGCCTGCCACATGAGCGTCGCCGGCTCCGGTCACAGCCGCGCGCCGGCCAGAGCCGCATGAACGGCGCGCTGCTCGAGATCCGCGGCCTGCGCGTCACCTTTACCGGCGGCGCGCGGCCGGTGCGCGCGGTGGACGGCGTGGACCTCGCGCTCGCGCGCGGCGAGGTGGTCGCGCTGCTCGGCGAGTCGGGCTCGGGAAAGACGGTGACGCTGCGCTCGGTGCTTCGCCTGCACCCCGAGGACAGGACCCGGATCGAGGGCGCGATCCGCGTGGACGGCGTGGACGTGCTTTCGCTCTCGGGCGAGGCGCTCTCGGACTTTCGCGGCCGTGTCGCCTCGATGATCTTCCAGGAGCCGATGCTCGCGCTCGATCCGGTGTACACGCTGGGTGACCAGATCGTCGAGGCGATCCTGCGCCACGAGCAGGTGACGGCGCGCGAGGCGCGCGCGCGGGCGTTGCGCCTGTTCGAGCACGTGCGCATCCCGAGCCCGGAGCGCCGGCTCGATTCCTATCCGCACGAGCTGTCGGGCGGCATGCGCCAGCGGGCGATGATCGCCCTTGCGCTCGCCTGCAACCCCAAGCTCCTCCTTGCCGACGAGCCGACCACCGCGCTCGATGCGACCGTGCAGGTGCAGATCCTGCTCCTCTTGCGCGAGCTTCAGCGCGAACTCGGCCTTGCGATGGTGTTCGTCACCCACGACATCTCGGTCGCGGTCGAGGTGGCCGACCGGATCGCGGTGATGTACGCGGGGCGCATCGTGGAGATCGGCGCGGTGCGCGATGTCATTCGCACGCCGCGCCATCCGTATACCGCGGGGCTGCTTGCCACGCGCGCGCACGGCGGGCGGCTCTCGGGCCGGCGCCTGGCGACGATTCCGGGCAGCCCCCCCGACCTCGCGGACCTGCCGCCCGGCTGCGCGTTCGCGCCGCGCTGCGCGCTCGCGGTGGACGCCTGCCGCGCGGCGGCGCCCGAGCCGGTCGAGGTGGGCGCGGGCCACACCGCCCGCTGCATCCGCGCCGAGCGCCTGCCGACCCCGGCCTAGAAAGATCGCGGCAGCCCGAGCACGTGCTCGGCGATGTAGGAAAGGATCAGGTTCGTAGAGATCGGCGCGACGAGGTAAAGGCGCGTTTCGCGGAACTTGCGCTCGACGTCGTACTCGGCGGCGAAACCGAAGCCGCCGTGCGTCTGCAGGCACACGTTCGCCGCTTCCCATGAGGCCTTGGCGGCGAGGTGCTTCGCCATGTTCGCTTCCGCCCCGCAGTGCTTGTGCGCATCGAACAGCGCCGCCGCCTTCCAGCGCATGAGGTTCGCCGCCTCGATCTCCATGTAGCACTCGGCGATCGGAAACTGCACCCCCTGGTTCTGTCCGATCGGGCGCTCGAAGACGACGCGCTCCTTTGCGTAGCGCACCGCGCGCTCGACGAACCAGTAGCCGTCGCCGATGCACTCGGCGGCGATCAGGATCCGTTCGGCGTTGAGCCCGTCGAGGATGTAGCGGAAGCCCTTGCCTTCCTCGCCAATGAGGTTCTCGGCGGGGATCTCCAGGTTGTCGAAGAACACCTCGTTGGTTTCGTGGTTCACCATGTTGCGGATCGGCCGCACGCTCATGCCGCGCCCGAGCGCTTCGCGCGTGTCCACGAGAAACACCGACATGCCGTCGGTGCGCTTCTTGACCTCGGCAAGGGGCGTGGTGCGGGCAAGAAGGATCATCAGCTCCGAGTGCTGCAGCCGCGAGGTCCAGACCTTCTGGCCGTTCACCACGTAGCGGTCGCCGCGCCGCTCGGCGAAGGTCCGGATGCGCGAGGTGTCGGTGCCGGCGACCGGTTCGGTGACCCCCATCGCCTGAAGCCGCAGCTCGCCGGAGGCGATCTTCGGCAGATAGCGCCTCTTCTGCGCCTCCGAGCCGTGCCGCAGGAGCGTGTTCATGTTGTACATCTGCCCGTGGCAGCAACCGGCGTTCGCCCCCGAACGCGTGATCTCCTCCATGATGACCGACGCTTCGGTGAGCGTGAGCCCCGAGCCGCCGTACTCCTCGGGGATCAACGCCGCCATCCAGCCCGCCTTGGTGAGCGCGGCGACGAATTCCTCCGGATAGGCGCGCGCTTCGTCCACTCGCTGCCAGTAGGCGCTGTCGAACTGCGCGCAGAGCGCGCGCACGCCTTCGCGCAGCGCTTGGTGGGTCGTTTCGGTCGGAAACACGGCGCCGTCCATCGCCAAAGCCTCAGTCCGCCTTGATGCCGGCCTCGCGGATCACGCGGGCCCAGCGGTCCACTTCCGAGCGCAGGAACGCGCCGAACTCAGCCGGAGAACCGGCCACAACGTCCACGCCGGCAGCGGCAAAGCGATCGCGCACCTCCGGCGATGCGAGGATTTTCACGATTTCTGCGTTCAGCCGCTCGACGATCTCGCGCGGTGTGCCCGCGACCGTCAGCACGCCGAACCAGACGGTGACGTCGTAGCCCGGCACGCCGGCTTCGTCGAGGGTGGGCACCTCCGGGGCGCGTGGGCTTCGCTTCCTGGTGGAGATCGCGAGCGCCTTGAGCTTTCCTGCGCGCACGTGCGAAAGCACGTTCGGCATGTTGTCGAACATCACCTGCACCTGACCGCCGACGAGATCGGTCACCGCCGGCGCGCTGCCCTTGTACGGAATGTGAACGACGAACGTCTTCGTCATCGACTTGAACAGCTCGAAGGACAGGTGGTTGGAGGTGCCGTTGCCGGTCGAGGCGTAGTTGAGCCGGCCGGGGTTCGCGCGCGCATACGCGATCAGCTCCTTCACCGAGTTGAACGGAACCGCCGGATGCGCGACGAGGAGGTTCGGCGTCGTGCCCGCGAGCGTGATCGGCGCGAAGTCCCGCGTGACGTCGAACGAGGTCTTGTACAGGCTCTGGATCACCGAGAACGGCAATGCCGCACCGAAAAGCGTGTAGCCGTCGGGCGGGGATTTGGCGGCCGCCTCGGTGCCGATGATCGTGTTTCCGCCGGGCCGGTTCTCGACCACCACCGGCTGACCGATCGCCTTCGGGAGTTCCGCCGCGATCGTGCGCGCGAGCGTGTCGTTGAAGCCGCCCGGCGGAAACGGCACGATGTAGCGAAGCGGTTTCGAGGGCCAGCCTTGCGCGCAGGCGAGGCCGCCGGCGATCGCCAGCGGCGCGGCGAGGACGAGTGCGGCGAGTCTTTTCATCGTCTACTCCTTGCGTCAAATATAGCCCGGCCCTTCGATCGGCGGGTGAGCGGCGAGGAACGCCTCGTCCACCTCCAGTCCGATGCCGGGCGCATCGAGCGGCCGCACGCAGCCGTCGCTCGCCACCTCGTACGGACGCGCGGTACACAGCTCGTCGCGGAAGCGGTTCGCCTGCGAGACGTCGCCCTCGAAATAGCCGCCGTTGTCGATCGCCGCGAGAAAGTGGATCGAGGCGGCGTGGTTGAGCGCGGTCATCGAGCTGTGCGGGTGCACCGCGAGCTTCCAGGCCGAGGCCATCGCGGCGATCCGCAGCGCTTCGGTGATGCCGCCCGTCTTCGAAAGGTCGGGCTGAAGCACCGTGATCGCACCGTCCTCGATCACGCGGTGGAACTCGAAGCGCGTGTAGTGGTTTTCGCCGGCGGCAAGCGGCGTCCTTCCGAAGCCGCGCGCAAGGCGGTAACTGCGGTGATCGTGCGCAGGGAACGGTTCTTCCAGCCAGCCGACCGAGAGTTCGTCCAGCCCGGGCATCAGGCGCCGGACGTGCTCGAGCGAGCAGCCGGTGTTCGCGTCCGTGAGGATCGCGATGCCGTCGCCCACCGCCCTGCGCACCGCGCGCACGCGCTCGAGATCGCGCTCGGGGGAGTCGCCGACGCGAAGCTTCACCGCGCGGTAGCCGGCGGCGAGCGCCTTTTGCACCTCCTCGACGAGTTCGCCGGGCGGCTGCCAGCCGAGCGAGACGCCGCCGGCGTAGGCCGGAATCGGCCGGCGCGCGCCGCCGAGCAGCCGATAGAGTGGCAGCCCGGTCGCTTTCCCGCGGAGGTCCCAGAGCGCCATATCGATGCCGCTCATTGCAAGCGCCGTCGCGGCCCCCATGCCGTGGCTTGCGAGCTGCTTGTCGTAGATCCGTTTCCAAACGCCCACCACGTCCCACGCATGCATCCCGAGGACGAGCTGCGCGAGCGTCGTCTCGACGAGCTTTGCGACCGCGGTGTGCGCGCGCCCGTGGTGCGATTCGCCCCAGCCGACCAGGCCGCCCGCGGTCGTCACCTTCACGACGACCGCGTCGCGTTTGACCGCCGTGCCGATGCCGAGGGTGACGCGTCGCTCCGGCGGTATCGGAAACGAGAGCGGAAACGCCTTCACTTCGACGATCTTCAGGTCGGCGGTCATGAAAGCCTCGCGAGGAATTTCGGCCACACGCCGGGGTTGACGAGGTTGGGCGGGCGTTCGCCGGCGAGCATCGCGAGCGTCGCCTCGGCCGCCGCGCGCCCCATGCGCCGGCGCGATTCCACGGTCATTCCGGCAAGATGTGGCGTGAGCAGGACGTTGTCTAGCGAAAAGAGCGGATGCCCGGGTCCGATGCGGTAGTGCTCGTAGACATCCAGCATCGCGCCGGCGATACGCCGCTCGCGGAGCGCTTCCACCAGCGCCGCCTCTTCGACCACCGGCCCCCGGCCGACGTTGATGAGCCACGCGGTCCGCTTCATCAGGGCGAAACGCGCGCGGTCGAGCAGGTGGTGCGTCTCGGGCGTCAGCGGGCAGGCGAGTACCACGAAATCCGATTCGGCGATAAGCCGCTCGAGCGCCACCGGCTCGGCCTCGGGCGGAAGGCGGTCGAGCCGGCGCTGATACCCGAGCACCCGCATGCCGAAGCCGTGGCGGCAGATACGCGCAAGCCGCGAGCCGATCGCGCCGACGCCGACGAGGCCGGCGGTCATTTCGCCGAGCTCGTGCGCGCGAGCACCGAGCGCGCGCGCCTCGTCCCAGGGGCGCGCCCGCATCGCCGCCATGATCGGAACGATCCCGCGCGCGAGCATCAGCATCGCCATCGCGCAGTACTCGGCGACCGAGCGGGCGTTCTCGCCCGGCAGGTTCGCGACCGCCACCCCATGCGCGTCGGCGGATTCGAGCGGCACGAGATCGGTGCCGGTGCCGTGGATCGTCACCGCGCGCACGTTCGGCGCCGCCTCGAAAATGTCCTCCGGCAGCCTCGATCGGGTGATCAAGGCGTCCGCCTCGCGCGCAAGGCGCTTGACGGTCGCCGCGCTCCCTTCGGGCGCGGCGATCACCTCGGCACCGCGCTCGGCGAGCAGCGCTTCGCCGGAACGGTCGATCGGGTCCACGAGCAGGATGCGCATTGCGGCAGCGAGGATATCCGAACGCTTCGCGCGGACGCGCCGGCAGGGGGATCGGTTTCGCGAGGCTCAGACGACGCCCGCGCGCCGCAACTGCGCGATCTCGGCGTCGGTCTTGCCGAGGAGGCGCTTGAGCACGTCCTCGGTGTGCTCGCCGAGAAGCGGCGGCGGCAGGCGGTACTCGACCGGGGTCTTCGACAGCCGAAGCGGGCTTGCGACGAGCGGCGCGGCCGCGCCCGACGGGTGCGGCATGTCGACGCGCAGCCGCCGGTGGCGCACCTGCGGGTCCTCGAACACCTCCTTCATATTGTTGATCGGCCCGCAGGGGACGTTCACCGCCTCGAGCGCCTCGATCCACTCGCGCTTCGAGCGCGTGCGCATGATCTCGCGGATGATCGGGACGAGTTCTGCGCGGTGCACGATGCGCTGGGACATCGTCCGGAAGCGCGGCTCCTCGGCAAGTTCCGGGCAGCCGGCCACCTTACAGAAGCGCTCGAACTGCGCGTCGTTGCCGACCGCGAGGATGACGTGGCCGTCGGCGACCGCAAACACCTCGTACGGCACCACCTGCGGATGGGCGTTTCCCCAGCGGATCGGGATGCGGCCGGAGACGAAGTAGGACACCGCCTGGTTCGCGCAGAAGGCGACGATCGTGTCGAGGAGCGCCGCATCGATGTACTGGCCCTCGCCGGTGCGTTCGCGGTGCATGAGCGCGGCGAGGATCGCCACCGTCGCGTACATGCCGGTGAGGACGTCGGTGATCGCGATGCCGACCTTCTGCGGGCCGGCGCCGGGCTGGCCGTCCCGCTCGCCGGTGATGGACATGAGGCCGCCCATGCCCTGGAAGATGAAGTCGTAGCCGGGGCGCGGCGCGTACGGGCCGTCCTGCCCGAAGCCGGTCACCGAGCAATAGACGAGCGAGGGGTTGACCGCGCGCAGGCTCTCGTAGTCGAGGCCGTACCTTGCGAGCGCGCCGACCTTGTAGTTCTCGATCAGCACGTCCGATTTCGCGGCGAGCGCGCGCACGATCGCCTGTCCCTCGGGCTTCGAGAGGTCCACGGTCACCGACTTCTTGTTGCGGTTGACCGAGAGGTAATAGGCCGATTCCGCGGTGTCGTTGCCGGCGGCGTCCTTGAGCCACGGCGGGCCCCAGCCGCGGGTGTCGTCGCCCGATCCGGGACGCTCGACCTTGATCACCTCGGCGCCGAGGTCGCCGAGGTTCTGCGACGCCCACGGCCCGGCGAGTACGCGCGAGAGGTCGAGGACGCGGATGTGCGAGAGCGGTCCGGGCATGGGCAACCTTCAGTGCGAGAGCATGGACAGGATCCGTTCGAGCGCGTCCGAACCGACCGGCGTCTCGGGAAGAAGCGCCTGCGCGAACGCCTCTTCCACGCGCTGCGATTCGCCGCGCAGCGGATCGCGCGGCGCAAGCCGGTGAAGGTAGGCGAGGAGCGCAAGGAGCTGGCGCCGGCAGTCGCCGCGCCCGGCAAGCCGCGTGCCCTCGTCGGCAAGGAGCGCGGCGGCGACCGCGTAGTAAAGGCCGCTCGCTGCCTGGCGGGCGTGCGCCTCGGGGCCCGCGTTCGCCGTTTCGAAGGCGAAGGCCGCCGCCTTGTCGAGGGAGGCCGCGACGCGCGCAGCGAGCAGGCGGGGCGCCTGCGCGATGCGGGGATCGAGGTCGGCGACGAGCGCTTCCAGCGCCGCCTCGCGCCGGATCGCGCGCATCGCATCCAGCGCGACGATGTTCGAGGTGCCTTCCCAGATCGAGCCGAGGTGCGCATCGCGCACCAGGCGCGCATCCGACCATTCTTCGGTGTAGCCGACGCCGCCGCGCACTTCCATCGCATCGCCGGTCACCCGGCGCGCGTCTCGGCAGGCGCGGAACTTGATGAGCGGCGTGAGCAGCCGCACGCGCCGGCGCGCCGCCTCGTCGCCGGCGTCGGCTTTTGCGAGTTCGAGCGCGGCGTAGAACATGACGCTTCGGGCGGCTTCCGCCGGGAGCATCAGCTTCAGGAGCTGCCGGCGCATGAGCGGAAGTTCGATGAGCGGTTTCCCGAAGGCGACGCGGTTTCGCGCGACGAACAGCGCCTCGGTGAGCGCGCGGCGCATGAGTCCCGCGGCGCGCACGCCGTTCGCGAGGCGCGACATGTTGATCATGTCGGCCATCTGGACGAACCCGCGCTGCGGGTCGCCGACGAGGTAGGCGAGCGCGCCCTCGAGCGCGATCTCGCCGGTCGGCATGTCGCGGGTGCCGAGCTTGTCCTTCAGGCGTACGATCCGGTAGCGGTTCGGCGAGCCGTCGGGGAGCAGCCGGGGCATGAGAAAGAGCGAAAGGCCGCGGGTACCCGCGGGCGCGCCTTCGGGACGGGCGAGCACGAGCGCGAGCCCCGCGTCCGCGTTCGAGCAAAACCATTTCTCGCCGTAGAGCCGCCAGGCGTCGCCGTCGCGCACCGCACGCGTGCGGGTCGCGCCGACGTCCGAGCCGGCCTGCTGCTCGGTCATGAACATCGCGCCCTGCAAGAGCGCGTCCATGTCCTGCGAGGTGAGCGCCGGAAGATAGCGGGCGGCGAGCGCCGGATCGGCGAACTTGCGGATCGTGCGCGCAGCAGC
>JAOAFL010000086.1 GCA_026416295.1 Burkholderiales bacterium
GCTGTCCGCCGAAGCCGGACTTCCCCCAGAGCCGCGCGTACTTGAGGGCGCGCGCGAGGTCCTTGTGCACGAGCCGCGCGACGTCCTCGACCGTCTGTCCGGCGCGAAGGGTGAAGGGCCGCGTGCGATCGGCGGGCTTGCCGGGGCTTTTCGTGTACACGCGCACGATCCCGAGATGCGCAAAAAGCCACGGGCCGAGCTGCGCAAGCCCGAAGCCGGTCTCGGCCGAGACCGCAAGCGCCGGATGTTCTAGCCCCGAGAGTTCCAGCAGCGCGCGCAAATCGCCCTCCGGATCGGCGACGAGATCGGCCTTGTTGGCGACGAGCAGCGCCGGAAGCCGAAGCGCGCTGCCCTCCTCGTCGGCGTCCGCCGTCTTGCTCCAGTCGGCTTGCAGCTCGATTTTGCGTTCGCGAAGCACCGACTGCGCGCGCTCCAGTTGCTCGAGACTATCCTCGGCCGCAAGGTCGAGGACGAAAAGACACGCATCGGCCATCTGGAGCGCCCCGGCAAGCCACGGCACCGCGTGCTCGGGCGACACCGCCGGCAGGTCCACGAGCTGAAACGCGATGTCCTCGAAGGGCATCATCCCGGCCTGCGGCACCTGGGTCGTGAACGGATACGGCGCGACCTCGGCGCCCGAGCCGGTGAGCCGCGCGTGAAGCGCCGATTTCCCTGCGTTCGGCGGCCCAAGAAGCGCGATCTGCGCCGCGCCCTCCGGACGCACGACGAGCGCCGGGCCGCCGCGCGCGCCGCCCTTTTTCGGCGCCTCGAGCGCTTCCGACAGCTCCTTGATGCGTCGCTTGAGGTCCGCCTGCAGGTGGTCGGTGCCCTTGTGCTTGGGCATCACGCGCAGCATCTCGCGCAGGCATTCGAGACGCTCCTCCGGGTCGCGCGCGCGCCGATAGGCGGCCTCCGCCGCGCGATACTCGGGCGTGAGGTTGGCCGGCATCGGCGGGACCGTACTACCGAGGCGCGCAGGCTGCGCCCGCGGTCACCTCGCTTCGACGCTGTAGAGGCGCTCGGGCGCGACGCGCACCTTCGCCCAGACGGTGCGCGCTCCGCCGGCCGACGGGCATTCGAGGGGCGCGGCGACGAGGCGAAGCGGTTCCGCGCCCGCTCGCACCATCCACCTCAGGCGCCCGGCCGTATTCGATTCGAAGTCCGCCGCCGCGATCGCGCGGCAGTCGGCGTCGCTGTAGTACAGCGCATCGTGCCTGAGCACGAGCGTGTCGCCCGCTTCGAGCGGATACGTCGAAGCGCCGACCGCGGGCGCAGGCGGCCGCCATTCGCCGCCCGCGCGGCGGCCGAGGAAAACCCAGCCTTCGAACGGTTCGGACGCACGCGCCGGTGCAAGCGCTGCAAGCGCTGCGAAAACCGCTGCTGCGAGCGCGATCGGGTACTGCGGTCTCACGCCGCAGAGTGTACGCCGCAGCGGGACCGGCGTGCTAGGATTCGAGCATGGTGCTCACCGAAGCGACGGAACACAGACTCGGCTGGAAGGCGGCCGACTTCGATCTGCTCGGCGTGGACGGAAAACGCCACACGCTCGCGAGCGCGCGCGGGCCGAACGGGCTCGTCGTCATGTTCATCTGCAACCACTGCCCGTACGTGAAGGCGGTGCTCGACCGCATCGTGCGCGATTGCGGAGAACTTGCACAGCACGGCGTCGGCTCGATCGCGATCATGTCGAACGACCCGAGCGAGTATCCCGAGGACTCGCTCGAGAACATGAAGCGCGTCGCTCGCGATAAGGGCTTTCCGTTTCCGTACGTAATCGACGAGACGCAGGAGGTCGCAAAGGCCTACCGCGCGGTCTGCACGCCCGAATTCTTCGGCTTCAACGCCGCGCTCGAGCTGCAGTACCACGGGCGGCTGGATGCGTCGCGCAAGGAGCCGGTGCCGAACGCGCGCCGCGAGCTTTTCGAGGCGATGGTCCAGATCGCGCGCACCGGAAAGGGGCCCGCGGAGCAGTTTCCCTCCATGGGCTGCTCGATCAAGTGGAAGAAATAGGGCGCGCGCGGCAGGCCGACCGGCACCGAAACAGGGCGCGCGCCTCGCCGCGCGGGAACTCGTAGAGCGCAGCGCGGCGCGCGATCGTCTCCGGGTGCGCGCGGTCGAAGCTTCGCGCGCGGATCGCAGGTCCACCGCGCAATAGCGCTTCCGCTTCAGCGAGAAGCTTCCGCGCACGGCGCACGTCGCCGAGCGTCAGGACGGCAAGCGGGATGTGCGGCATGTCGTCGCCGAATCGACGCTCGTAGATCGCGAGGCTTCGTCCGGCGAGCGCCTGCGCATCCGCGAGGCGCCCCCTCGCAAGGCGAAGGCGCGCGCGATGCGCAAGCGCCGCGGCGGCCGTCGAGTGCCCCGGCCCGAGCGACCGGCGCGCGGCGGCAAGTCCGCGAAGCGCGGCCACCGCGGCCGCATGCGGCCGCCCTTGCCGCACGAGCAGCCGCGCGCGATCGATGCGCGGAGGCGGCATGGTTCGGACGCGACTCGCCGCCCGCAGCTCCGCTCATCCGCACCGCAGGGCGGTAGAGCGGTTCGACCTCCGCATAGCGCCCTGGGCGCGATAGACGCCGGCGAGGTTGTTCGCGATGCCGGCGCAGCGCCGGTCGCGCTCGCCGGAACCGCGCGTTTTAGCGAGCGCCGCCTCGAACGCCGCCGCCGCGGCTGCGCAATCGCCCTCGCGGTGGGCCGCGATCCCTGCGCGCATGTGAGCGGCCCAGGCGGCCGGATCGGCGGCGTCCGCCGCGGGCGCAAGCACCGCCGCGCACAGGCTGACGTCAAGCGCGCGCCACAGGCCGAAGGTGCGCTCGATGCACGCGATCAGGCGCGTCGGCGCCAAGAAGATAGCCACGTCGCGGCGCGGTTCTCATCGAGCGCCCCGTCGTAGGCGACGAGCCGAAGCGAGACGTCCCACACTTCGCCATGGGTGAGCGCGATCGCGCGCTAGCCTGTCCGCCTGCGCGGAAAAACCGCCGTGATAAAGCACATGCACGCCGCCCGAAAGGCGAATGAGCGCGTTCATCATGCACGGCCCCGGGACACGGACCAGCTGGGACGGACGCCGTCGGCGACGATCCTCTCGGGCAGCGCGCGGCAGGATCGCAAGAAGCGCATCGAACTGGTGGCACGACATCTCGAGGAGCGCCGGCTGCTCGAGCGAGGCGAGATTGCGCGCCCGACGGCGCGGCTTGCTGTCCGGGGAATGCACCGGCTCGATGCGGCCGAGCGCGCCGGAGGCGACGAAGTCCCGCACCGCGCGGCAGTCGCGGTTGAAGCGGATCTGCTGTTCGACCGCGAGCTTCAGCCGCCGTGCGCGCGCAAGGCGGACGAGTCGCGCCGCATCGCGGAAGCTGTTCGTGATCGGCTTGGCGACGAGGACGTGCAATCCGCGCTCGAGCGCAGCGCGCGCCTGCGCGCAATGCGGCTCCGAAGGCGTGTTGACGAGGAGAACATCGGCCGCGACGCTTCGCAGCGTCGCATCGCAGTCGGCGTAGAGCGCCGGGGCGGAAAGGCCGAGGTCGGCCTGCGCCGCCTTGCGCGCCGCGCGTCGCGGATCGGCCACCGCGACGATCCGGCAACAGTGCTCCGTGGCGAGCGATCGCGCAAGGCCGCTACCGAGCTCGGCGTGGCTCGAAAAGGCGAGCCGCCACGGCGTTCCTCCGGCGTGCATGCCCCGGCGATCGTACCGACCGGCGCGCACGCCGCCGCCCCGCAGAAAAGAAAAGGCCGCTTCCCGCGGCCTTCGACGGCATGGCGCATGAGGGCGGACTCAGCCGCCGGTCATGCCCGCTGCCACCAGTTTCCGATTTCCTTGTCGAGCGACAATGCCCATGCCGAAAGCAGTGCGGTCGCCGCGCCGACCAGCATCGCGTTCACGCTCGCCCCGAAGTGCGAGGTGAACCCGATGACGAACGGCGCGATCACGAGCCACAGCCCGGCGAGCAGGTTGACCCACTCCTCCCACTTGCCCGGCACGCCCAGCTCGAGCAGCGAGAGAACGGCGACCGCGACGCCTACGATCACGGCGTTCCACATCGCCCCCTCCGCGTCACCGTAGCCGAGCAGCCAGGGGGAGACCACGAGCCAGAGCCCGAGCAGAAATGTCGCCCAGTCCTGCCATTTCATGCCGGTCATGGTCGAACCTCCTTGGCTTGAAGCTTGGGGAAGCTAACGCCTTTGACAGCCGAGGCCGGCGTCTCGTTCGCGGACGGAAAGGCAATAACGCTCTGAGCAGAAAGGTCTTTCCGGGCCGACTACAGCATGACCCCTGTCTTGGAGCGCTCCAGAGAAAGCGCCTCGAACCGCAGCCCGCGCCGCTTGGCGTGCGCGAAGGCGGAAAGAAGCTCCTCGCGCCGCGGCGCGCGCGCAAGCGGCCAGTAGCGCTCCTGGAACTTGGGGTTTCCCGGATCGCAGTAGTTGTCCGGGTGGTACTGGTCCATGATGTTCACCGGCGCATCGGGCATCTCGGCGGCGATCCATTCGAGCACCGGCACCGTGCAGCACTCGACGTGCCCCGGCATGACGAGGTGACGGATCGTGAAGTCTTCGCCCCAGTCGCGAAGAAGGCGCAGGTTTCGCGTCACCGTTTCCCAATACCAGCCGGTGCGCGCAAGCTCGAGCGCGCAGCGCCCCGGCCCGAACTTGAAATCGGGCAGCCACACGTCCATCGTGAGGCGGAGCAGCTTCATCGCCTCGGGCGTCATGAAGAAGTTCGAATTCCACAGCATCGGCGCGTTGATTCGCCCGCGGTAGAACGCTGCGCCGGGCGCGCGCGGGAACCGCGCGAACCAGTCCGCCTTTGCGGCGAGCGCGGCCTCGAGGTCGCCCTTCGAGGGCTCGCCCGAGGCAAGGAGCGCGATCGCCTCGAGGATCGTATGCAGGTGAATGGTCGGGTCGCCGCCTACCCAGTTGATGTTGTGGCAGCCCTCGACGCGCAGGATCCAGGCCATCGCGGCAAGGGTGCGCGCCGAGACCGGCTCGCCGTTTTCCCGGTCGGTCGAGATGTCGCCGTTCTGGCAGAACGCGCAACGCATGTTGCACGAGGTGAAGAAGATGGTCCCCGAGCCGTGCGTGCCGCGATAGACGAGCTCCTCGCCCCGGTGGTGAAAGTAGGTGGAGACGCGCGTCTCGGCGGCGAGCTTGCAAACACCGAGTTTTCCGCCACGAGTGCGGTCGACGCCGCACTCCCAGCGGCAGAAGTTGCAGTGCGAAAGCATCCGGCGGCCGAGTTCGGCGACGAGGTCGAGAAGGCTCGGCCGCGCTGGGTCTGCCGCAAGTCCAGCTTCGCCCGCGCGGATACGGCGCTGCAGCGCGAGAAACGCCTGGGTCCCCGCCTCGAGCGCCTGCCACAGCGCCGCCTCCGGCGCATCGAGCGGAACGCCCGCCGGGATCGAGGCGCAGATGAGGTACTTCGCCGGCAGGCGGTTCGCGGCGACCGCGCGATACCATTGCAGCCGCCCGGCGAAATCGGGATCGTTCCAGAAGGAAAGCGCGTCGAACGCCGGCATCGCAACGAGTATAGGACTACAATTTCCGCATGCGCGATGCCTGCCTGATCGTCGTCGACGTGCAGAACGACTTCGTGCCGGGCGGGGCGCTCGCCGTGCCGCGGGGCGACGAGGTGGTCCCGGTCATCAACCGGCTCGCCGCGCGCTTCGAGAATGTCGTGCTCACGCAGGACTGGCACCCGAAGGGCCACGCCTCCTTTGCGTCCTCGCACGCGGGCAGAAAGCCCTTCGAGACGATCGCGCTCGCCTACGGCCCGCAGGTGCTCTGGCCCGACCACTGCGTGCAGGGCACGCGGGGCGCGGCGCTTTGCGACGGGCTCGACATCCCGCACGCGCAGCTCGTCGTGCGCAAGGGCTATCACCGCGACATCGACAGCTATTCGGCGTTTCTCGAGGCCGACCGCAAGACCCCGACCGGACTTGCCGGCTACCTGCGCGAGCGGGGGCTTGCGCGGCTCTACATCTGCGGCCTTGCGACCGACTTCTGCGTCGCCTGGACCGCGCTCGATGCCCGCGCCGCAGGCTTCGAGACCGCCGTGATCGAGGACGCCTGCCGGGCGATCGACCTCGAGGGCTCGCTCGAAAAGGCCTGGCGCGAGATGGCGAAGGCGGGCGTCGCGCGGCTGCAATCGAGCGAGGTTTAGCGCCTGTCCAATCTCTGTCGGGCGTCTGCGGAGAAATACCGCAGCCGGTACAGGTTCCAATCCTCCGCTTCCCGCTCTCGGCAGAACCCGTACCGGAAAGTGTCGGGAAGGGCCGGCAGGTCGTAGCGCAGGTCGGTGAACCAGACGCACGGCCAGGCGCCGTCCTCGTCCACGCGCGAGACCGCGGGATGCGCGGCGAAGCGCCGATAGGGCGCAAAGCGGGGATCGTTCCAGCGTTCCCTGGCGAGCGCGCGCTGCGCGGGATCCGCGCCCCAGCGCTCGCGCACGGTCCAGACGAGTTCGCCCGGCGGCCGGTAGGCGGCGGCGATCGCACCGAGCGCGCCCGGCAAGGGCATCGGCCGATGACCCGCGAGATTGACGTGCGCGACGTAGTAGCGATCGCCTGCGACCGCGACCAGCCTCCAGTGAAAGGGCGAAAAAGGCTGCGCGTACGCGGAGACCTGCTCGAAGGCGAGCGCCGCCTGCGCCGCGCGCGCAAGCGCGAGCGCCTGCTGCTGAAGAAGCGCGAGCGAAGCGACGTAGGCGGAAAGCGCGGCGAGCGCGGCGCTGGCGGCGATGCGCCGGTCGCGCCAGGCGGCGCGAAAGGCGATGAGCGCGATCGCGCTGAAAATCGGGTCTAGCACGAAGGCGATGCCGGCCGCGAAGCGGAGGTCAGAGAGCGGGTGAAAGAGCGCGACGCCGTAGGCGGTGATCGCATCGGTTGCGATGTGCGACGCAAGCCCGAGCCCCGCGGCGAACGATGCAGGGAGCAGCGCCTTTCGCTTTCCCGCGGCGAGCGCAAACGCCGCACCGATCAGCGCGGCCCAGAGCGGCAGAAGCACGATCGAATGCGTCGGCCCTTGATGCCAGTCGGCGAGGAACCGCAGCGGGTCGAACGGAAAGGCCGCGAAGTCGGCATCCGGAAATGCGCCCCCGAGCGCCCCGAGCCAGAGCCTTTCGCGCGCGGCGAGCGCCGCGCGGGGAGGCGCCGCCGCCTGCGCGAGCGCGGCGCCGACGAGCGCATGCGTGACCGTGTCCACCGCGCGAGCCGCGAATCCGCGAAGTCTCTCCCTCGGACGCGCCGATCAGCGCGATGCGTCCGCGCCGCGGCGGGCGCGTTCCGGGCAAAGCCCGTTCACCCGCCCGCGTCCTGCGGCGCAAGGCGCCTTGCTGCGCGCTCGGCCAGACCGAGCAAGCCGTCGAGGAACGCGCGCGTGCGCGCCGAGCCGGGCGACTCGTCGCCGAGCCAGCGCACGAAGGTCGCAAGGTAGATCGAGGTGAGCGCCACCTCCTCCAGCTCGCGCCGCCACCCGACCGCCGGAAGCGCGGCCACCTCGCGGATCCACTGCACCGTGCGGCTGATGCGAACCAGACCGAAGGCCTGCAGATGCAGGTGCTCGGGCTGGAGCTTGTAGCGGAGCATCTGCGCCGTCAGCCGCCGGTGCGGCGCAAGCGCCTCCAGCCACGCGAAGATCGCGTGCGCGATGCGCTCGCGCGGGGAAAGGGCGCTCCATCCGGGCGTCTCCGGCACCGCAAGGAGTGCGGTGTCCGCGCGGTCGAACCACGCCTCGGCGATCGCATCCTTGTCCGGATAGTGCCGGCGGATGTCGGCGAGACCGATCCCCAGCGCCTGCGCGATGTCGTACAGATGCACCGCGTCCCAGCCGCGCGCCTCGCCCAGTTCGAGCGCGGTCTCGAGGATGCGCCTTGCAAGGCGCCCATCGGGGTCCGGCTCGCGGGAACCCGTCATCGTGGAGCGATCAATGCAGCCGTGAGCGTGCGCCCGATTTTCGCATGCAGCCGGTCACGCAGCAGGCGCCGGCTCCCGATGTCTTCAGGCGCGCGCCGCGCACCGGGAGCGCCGGCGCAACGGAAGGCTGCGGCCCGGAACGAGAGAGGCCACCCGGGCGGCCGCGCGTCGCGCACGTTCGGCGACCATCGCCGGCGGCAGCGACCGGTAATCGTCGTTGAACACCTCGAAGCTCCAGTCGCCGCCGTAGCCCATGGCGTCCACGCGCCGGACGAGCTCGGCGAGCCGCTCCCAGTGCGCCCCCTCGCCCGGAAAGACGCGGTAGTGACGCGCAGTCTCGATCCGATCGTCGCGCGTCCTCGTCTCCTGCCAGAGGAAATCCGAAAGCTGCACGAAAAAGAGCTTCTGCGGGTCGATTCCGTCGAGCGCCTCGAGCGGCGTGCCGGCAGCGAGCAGGTGGAACGAGTCGAGCGCGACGCCGAGATTCGCCCGATCCGCCTGCTCGACCAGCTCGCACGCCTGCGCGAAGTCGCTCACGTGCCGGCCCCAGGAGAGCGCCTCGTAGGCGATGCGGATGTTCAGCGGCACCGCGAGGGTCGCCAGTTTGCGCAGATCGGCGACGAGCTGCGCCGGGTCGCCACTCGCGTGCGCCGAGGTCGAAGAGCACGCGAGAAGCAGCGGCGCGCCGACCGCGCGGCACAGCGCGAGCATCGCCTTCGCGACATCCACCTTCCAGGCGTGCAGAGGGCCCGCGAGCCCCTCGAAGTCGCGCAATACCTGAAGCCCGGTGACTCGCAGTCCGCTTGAGCGCACCGCGGCGATCGCCGCCTGCTCGCCGCCGGGATGGGCGACGAGGTCGGCCGAACTGAGCATGACCTGCGAAAACCCCGCCTGCCGCATCGCAGCGAGCTTCGTCTCGAGCGACCCCGCAAGGGTCACCGTGTCCATGCCGAAGCGCTCGAGGTTCACGACGCGAGGTCGCTCGCGACCAGCTCGAAGCTGACGCCGCCGAGGTACGCCTGCGTGAGCGCCCCGCGCTCGCTCGGTTGCACGCGACCGCGATCGACGAACACGATGCCGCGCGCGCGCAGCGCCGCGATCGCCTTCGGTACGTCGGGGGCGCCGAGCGCAAGGCGAACGAGCGCCTCGTCCCAGCGCACGTCGTCGGCGACCGCGGGCGGCGGCTCGACGAGCTGCAGGTAGAACCTGCGGCACGGGCTTTCGAGCAACGTGCCGTCCGGCAGCACGCCGAAGGAGGTCCCTTCGGGCAGGACGGCGAAGCCGAAAAGCGTGCGGTAGAAATCGACCCAGTCGGCGGTGCGCTCGGGCAGGATCGCCTGCACGAGGCCGAAGTAGTGAAGCCCTGCGAGCGCCGGCGGCTGCGGGTCGGCGCCCGCCAGCCGCACGAAGTCCACGTCGTAGATCGAGAAGTCGCGGTAGCGGTCGACGAAATAGACGAGCGAGTCGCCCACGCCGCGGATCCCGGGGATGACGAGTTCCATCTCGGCGGCCCGCGTCGGCATGTCCCAGGCGCCGAGCTCGAGCGAGCGGCGGTGCGCGTAGCCCGCGTCGCGCACGCGCAGGGCGATCGCCGCAAGCCGCGGCGTCGCCGTCCTCGCCTCGTGGGCGTTCACGATGAGGTTCATCGTGCCCTGCCGGTAGAGCGTCACCTCGCGCGAGCGGTGGCGCGCGACCGGCGAAAAACCCAGCTGCTCGAGGAGCGCGCCGAAGGCCTGCGGCCGCGAGGTGGCGTACTCGACGAATTCGACGCCGTCCAGCCCCAGCGGGTTGGACGGCTCGGGCAGGCGTTCCGCGACGGTCATCGCCGTTCCTTGCGTCGATTTGACGGATACGTTAAATTGATTTGGCATGCTCGTCAATTCCAGCGCGCGCCGCGCCGCGATGCGCAAGCCGAAGGCGCCGGCGGCGAACCGCGCCCGCATCCTGCGCGCCGCGATCGCCGAGTTCGCCGCGCGCGGCTACGAGGGCGCGAGCATGGACGCGATCGCCGCGCGCACGCGCACGACGCGCGCGCTGATCAACTACTACTTCGGCGCAAAAACCTCGCTCTACCGCGCGGTGCTCGAGCACGTCTACGGCGAGATCCGCGAAGCCGAGGCGCGGCTCGACCTCGAGCACCTTCCGCCGCGCGAAGCGATCCGGCGCATCGTCGAATTCACGTTCGACTACTACCTCGCGCACGAATACTTCGTGCGCATCGTGGTCGCGGAGAACCAGGCGCGAGGCCGCCATCTGCGCCGCTCGCGCGCGATGCGCAGCCTCAACCGCCCGATCATCGACCGGATCGCGCGCGTGCTCGCGCGCGGCGTCGCCGAAGGCGTCTTTCGCCCCGGCCTCGATCCGGTCGAGGTGCACAAGGCGATCGCCGCGCTCGGCATGTTCAACGTCACCAACCAGTACACCTTCGGCGCGATCTTCCAGCGCGACATGGGCGCCCGGGGCGATGTGGCCCGCCGGCGCGACACCGTCGCCGACATCGTGCTCAGCTATCTCACCCACCGACCAGAGGAGGAGACCCGTGATGTTCGATCCGCATCGTCGTAGCGTACTGAAGCGCGCCGCCGCCCTCGCCGCGGCGGCCGCCGTGCCGGCCGCGCGCGCGCAGACGCGGCCGACCTTCCGTTTCTCCGCGGTGTTTTCCGACAAGGACATCCGCGCCGACATGATCCGCATGCTCGCGAAGGAGCTCGCCGCGGACGTCGCGCTGGAGGCGCACTTTTCGGGCACGCTCTTCAAGCAGGGCACCGAGCTCGTCGCGCTGCAGCGCGACAATCTCGAGCTCGCGAACCCGGCGCCGCAGGACTTCGCCAAGCAGATCCCGGCCTGGACGCTGCTCACGGTGCCGTACGTGTTCCGAGACGCGAACCACCTCGCGGCGTTCTGGGCGAGCGATCTCGGCGCCGAGTTCAAGCGCCAGGCCGAGGAACAGCTCAAGGTGCGCATTCTCGGGGCGACGTTCTACGGCACGCGCCAGCTCGGCCTGCGCACGAAGAAGCGCATCCAGACGCCGGCCGACCTCGCGGGCGTGAAGCTGCGCATGCCGCCGGGCGACGCCTGGCAGCTGATGGGCCGCGCGCTCGGCGCCAACCCGACGCCGGTCGCATTCGCCGAGACCTACACCGCGCTCCAGACCGGCACCGTGGACGGGCAGGACAACCCGCTGCCCGCCGTGCAGAACATGAAGTTTCACGAGGTGATGTCGCAGATCGTGCTCACCTCGCACTGGATCGGCTACGACCTGCTCACGATGAACCTCAAGGCCTGGAACGCGCTCGGGCCGGCGCGCCAGCGGACCTTTCAGGCGGCGGTCGATCGGGCGCTCGCGTGGAACACCGCCGAGCACCTCAAGCGCGAGCAGGAGCTGGTCGAGACGTTCCGCAAGGCGGGGCTGGAGATCTACGCGCCCGACCTGCGCGCCTTCCGCGAGCACGCCCACAGGGTCTATTTCGCCTCGCCGGAGGCGAAGGACTGGCCTGCCGGACTGGTCGAGCGCATCCAGGCGATCAAGTGAGCCGCGCGCGCTGGCGCGCCGCCGGCCGCTGGCTGCGGCGCCGGGCCGAGAACGTCGCCGCGGCGATGCTCGCGGCGATGTTCGTCGCCTTCGTCCTGCAGGTCGCGTTCCGCTACCTGCTCAACTTCCCGGTCGGCTGGACCGCGGAGCTGAGCGTGGTGCTGTGGCTGTGGCTGATCCTGTGGGGCGCGGCGTTCGTGATCGAGGAGCGCGAGCAGGTGCGTTTTGACCTTCTCGGCGACGCGGCGCCGCGGCCGCTGCGGCGCGCGCTCGCCCTCGGCGCCGCGCTGGCGGTGCTCGTGCTCTACGGCGCCTCGCTTCCGGCGAGCTGGAGCTACGTCGCCTTCATGAAGGTGGAAAAAAGCGCCTACCTCAGGATCCGCATGGACGCGCTCTACGCCATCTACCTCGTCTTTCTCGTCGCGGTGCTCGCGCGCTACGGCTGGCGGGTGGTCGCGCTCGTGCGCGGCCGCGACCCCGAGGACGCGCCCGCCGGCCAGGCGCCGTGACCCCGTTCGCGCTCGCGCTCGCGGCGATCGTCGCGCTCTCGCTCGCCGGCCTGCCGGTCGCGCACGCGATGATCGCCGGCTCGATCCTGTACCTGTGGCTGAAGGGCGCCGATCTCGGCATCGCCGCCGAGCAGCTTCTGAACGGCCTTTACACGAGCTACCTGCTCCTTGCGATTCCGCTCTTCGTTCTCGCCGCCGAGTTCATGAACTGCGGCCCGGTGATGGACCGGCTGCTTCGGTTCTGCAACGCGCTCGTCGGCCGCTGGCGCGGGGGTCTGGCGCAGGTGAACGTGGTGCAGAGCGTGATCTTCGCGAGCATGTCGGGCTCGGCGCTCGCCGACGCCGCCGCGAGCGGCCGCCTGATGCAGACGATGATGACGAAGGACGGGCGCTACCCGGCGGCCTTCGCCGCCGCGCTCACCGCCGCGTCCTCGGTGATCGGGCCGGTCATTCCGCCCTCGATCCCGCTCGTGCTCTACGCGCTCGTGTCCGACACCTCGATCGGCTATCTCTTTCTCGGCGGAATCGTCCCCGGCCTTCTCCTCGGCGCGGCGCAGATGACGCTCGTTGCCGCGATCGCGCGCCGCCGCGGCTTTCCGGTCGAGGCGCCCGTCGCGCTGCGGGAGTGGCCGCGGATCGCGCGCGAGGCGGTGCCGGCGCTCCTGATGCCGGTCATCCTCCTCGGCCTGCTCTATAGCGGCGTCACCACGCCGACCGAGGCGGCGGCGGCGGCCGCCGCCTACGCCCTCGCGATCTCGGCGCTCCTTTACCGCTCGCTCGCGCCGGCGGATCTGTACCGCGCGCTCGTCGGCTCGGCGCGCACCACGATCGCGATCGGCATGCTGATCGCCGCCGCGCTCGTCTTCAACTACGTGATCACGGTCGAGAACGTGCCGAAGAAGCTCGCCGCGCTGCTTCAGGCCGAGGCGCTTTCGCCGCTCGCGTTCCTCGTCGCGGTGAACGTGCTTCTCCTTGCCCTCGGGTGCTTTCTCGAGGGCACGACGATCATCCTGGTGGTCCTGCCGGTGCTGCTGCCTTCGGCTGTGGCGCTCGGCGTGGATCCGGTGCATTTCGGCGTGATGGCGGTCATCAACATCATGATCGGACTGGTGACGCCGCCCTACGGGCTGCTGCTGTTTCTCATGGCGAAAATCGCCAACGTGCGCCTTGCGGCGCTCGTGCGCGAGGTGCTGCCGTTCCTCGCGGCGATGATCGCGGCGCTCGCGCTCGTCACCGCGTTCCCCGACCTCGTGCTCTTTCTGCCGCGGCTGCTCGGCTACAAGGGATGAGATGAGTAAAGCGAACGCAAAGCCGGTCCGGCGCGTCGTGACCGGCCACACCGCAGACGGCCGCTCGACGGTGCTCTTCGACGGCCCGGCGCCGAACGTCGCCCTGCGCCGGGCGGGCAACGCCTCGACGCTGCTCTGGGTCACCGAGGAATGCCCGGCGCGCCTTGCCGGCGGCGAGGACCGTGCGGCGCGCGCGATCGGCGTGCCGCCGCCTGCGCGCGGCACGATCTTTCGCATCGCGGAGTTTCCGCCGCGCTCGGGCGGCGAAGTGGCCGACCAGGCGACGGTGCTCGCCGATTTCGGCATCGGCCCCGAGGTCGCGCGCGGGCACCCGCCGCGTCACCCGGCGATGCACCGCACCCGCAGCCTCGACTACGTCGTCGTGCTCGAAGGCGAGATCTGCCTGCTGCTCGACGAGGGCGAAGTGCGGCTGCAGGCAGGCGACACCGTGGTGCAACGCGGTACCCAGCACGCCTGGATCAACCGCAGCGACGCGCCCTGCCGGCTCGCGATGGTGTTCGTGGACGCCGAGGAGCCGCCCGAGATCCTCGCGCTCTCGCCATGGAAAAGATCCTCGTCGGACTGATCGGCGGCGGCATCGGGCACTCGCTCGCGCCGGCGCTGCACGAGGAAGAAGCGCGCCACCACGGCCTGCGCCTGCACTACCAGCTCGTCGATCTCGCCGATCACCCCGGCGCGCTCGCGCAGGTGGTGGGCGCGATGCGCCACATTGGATTCGCGGGGTTCAACGTCACCTATCCGTTCAAGCAGGCGGTGATCGCGCTGCTCGACGGGCTGTCGGAGGAAGCGCGCGCGATCGGGGCGGTGAACACCGTCGTGCGCGAGGGTGGCCGGCTCGTCGGCCACAATACCGACAGTCCGGGCTGGGCCTGGGGATTTCGCCGCGCGCTGCCCGGCGCCGACCTCACCTGCGTCGCGCTGCTCGGCGCAGGCGGCGCGGGCGCCGCGTGTGCCGACGCGGCGCTGCGGCTCGGCGCCGAGCGCGTTCTCGTCCACGACGTCGAGGCCGGCCGCGCGCACGCGCTCGCCGAGCGGCTGCGGGCGCAGTTCGGCGCGGCAAGGGCCGAGGCGGTCGCCGACCTCAAAGCCGCACTCTGCGCCGCGACCGGCCTCATCCAGGCCACGCCGGTCGGCATGGTCGGACACCCGGGGACGCCGATCGACGTCGCCCTGCTTCGTCGCGGGATGTGGGTGTCGGAGGTGGTCTACGTGCCCCTCGAGACCGCGCTCCTTTCGGCCGCGCGCCGCGCCGGCTGCGCGGTGATGGACGGCGGGCACATGAACGTCGGCCAGGCAGCGGGCGCGTTTCGCCTTTTCACCGGCCGCGAGCCCGACGCCGCGCGCATGGAGGCGCACTTCCGGCGGCTTGCGGGCTAGCTTTCGCGCTTTTGTCGCTTCGCCGCCTCGAGGAGCGGCGCGAGGATGTCCATCGGCACCGGGAAAACGATCGTCGAGGACTTGTCGCCCGCGACCGCGGTGAGCGTCTGAAGGTAGCGGAGCTGCATCGCCTCGGGCCGCTCGGCGAGCGTGCGCGCGGCCTGAAGGAGCTTTTCGGCCGCCTGCAGCTCCCCCTCGGCGTGAATCACCTTCGCGCGGCGCGCGCGCTCGGCCTCGGCCTGCTGCGCGATCGCGCGCACCATCGACTCGTTCAGGTCCACGTGCTTGATCTCGACGTTCGAGACCTTCACGCCCCAGGCATCCGTCTGCGCATCGAGCGACTGCTGGATGTCCATGTTGAGTTTCTCGCGCTCGGCGAGCATCTCGTCCAGTTCGTGCTTGCCGAGCACCGCGCGCAGCGTCGTCTGCGCGAGCTGGCTGGTCGCCTCCATGTAGTTCGCGACCTGGATCACCGCCTTCTCCGGGTCCACGACCCGGAAATAGACCACCGCGTTCACCTTCACCGAGACGTTGTCCCGCGAGATCACGTCCTGGCTCGGCACGTCGAACACGACGGTGCGCAGATCCACGCGCACCCACTGCTGGATCCCCGGGATCACCACGATGAGGCCCGGGCCCTTGACGCGCCAGAAGCGTCCGAGCAGGAACACCACGCCGCGCTCGTACTCGCGCAGGATCTTGAGCGACATCGCGAGCAGCACGACGAAGAGAATCAGAACGCCGACACCGAAATTGATCATCGCCCTTCTCCCCCGACCGCTTCCTTCTTCACTTCGAGCACGAGCCCGTGCATGCCGGTGACGCGCACGCGCTCGCCGCGCCTGAGCGGCCCGCCGGCGCGCACGCGCCAGGTCTCGCCGTGCACGCGCGCCCAGCCTTCGCGCTCGCAATCCTCGAGGACTTCCGCGACCGCGCCGATCATCTCTTCGCGACCGGTGACGACCGGGCGGCGCCGGCCCCGCACCAGCATCCCGAGCACGAAGACGAGAAACCCGGCGCTCGCGGCCGCGATCCCTGCGATCAGCCCGAGCGGGATCTCGAAGCCGGGAACGTCCTCGGCATCGAAAAGGATCACCGAGCCGATCACGAACGCGACCAGCCCGCCGATGCCGAGCGAGCCGTAGGCGGGAAAGAACGCCTCGCCCACCATGAACGCGATGCCGAGGAGGATCAGGGCGAGCCCGGCGTAGTTCACCGGCAGCAGGTGAAACGCGTAGAGCGCAAGCAGCACGCAGATCGCGCCGACCACGCCGGGGAGCACCAGTCCCGGGTTGGAGAATTCGAACAGGAGCGCGTAGATGCCGAGCAGCACGAGGATATAGGCGATGCTCGGGTCGGTGAGCACGCCGAGAAAGCGCGTGCGCCAGTCGCGCTCGACCGTCACCGCGGCGGCGGTCGCGGTGGCGAGCGTGCGCTCGGCGCCGCCGGCGGTGAGCTTGCGCGCATCGAGCGTGCCGAGCAGTTGCGCAAGGTCTTCGGCGATCAGATCGATCACGTTCTGCCGGAGCGCCTCCTCGGCCGAGAGGCTCACCGCCTCGCGCACCGCGCGCTCGGCCCATTCGGCGTTGCGGCCGCGAAGTTGCGCGAGCCCCCGGATGTAGGCCGCCGCATCCTGCGTCTGCTTGCGCACGAGCGTCTCGGTCTGCGTCGGCTGGCGCTCTTCGCCTTTCCTGCGCTCTTCGCCCTTCTCCGGCGCGCCGCCGATCGCGACCGGCGAGGCCGCGCCGAGGTTGGTCGCCGGCGCCATCGCGGCGACGTGCGCCGCATACAGGATGAAGGTGCCTGCGCTCGCCGCGCGCGCCCCGGCCGGCGCCACCCAGGCGGCGACCGGCACGGGTGAGGCGAGGATGTCCTTGATGATCGCGCGCATCGAGGTGTCGAGCCCGCCCGGGGTGTCCATGCGCAGCACGACGAGTTGCGCGCCGTCCTTTTTCGCGCGCTCGAGGCTGCGGCCGACGAAGTCGGCGGTGGCCGGCCCGATCGGCCCTTCGACCGGCACGACGAAGACCGGCGGCGCAGGCGCCGCAGGCGCCGGCGCGATCCAGAGCGCAACCGCAAGGGGCAGGGCCCGCCGCATCAGGCGTCGCATGCTGAAAGCACTATAGCGCGGGACGGGGCTTGCCGGTACCGACGGCGCGGGCCGCACGCCGGCGCGCGCCGGTCTACTCGCGATGCCTGAGGGCGAGGCTTTGGGTTGCGCGGCCGACGAGGCCGGTCGCATCGTAGAGCCGCGCCTCGGCGAGACCGCCCGAGGCCTCGCCGAGCAAGGTCGCCGCCTCGACCAGGATCCATTCGCCCTCGGGACGGCGCAGCAGATTGATCGTGAGATCGTAGTTGACGAACGCGTAGCGCCGGAAGTCGAGGATCGCGCTGATGCCGTTCGCCGAATCGGCGGCGACCGCGACGCGTTCGATCGGGCTCGGCGTCTCGCCCGCAACCAGCGGATGGCGCATCCGGAACCAGACCGCGCACGGTCCGGCGAACAGCCTTCCGTAGGCGACGCGGGTCTCGACGAGCGTCGGATACCCGGGTTCGTCGCGCAGGAACGGGAATTCGCCCGGCGGCGAGTCCTGCGGCGCGCGCGGCGGGCGGGGGAGCGGATGATTCGGCAAGTCCGGCGGCAGCGCGAGCGCGACTTCGCGCACCGCGAGCGCGCTGAAGCGCGCGACTTCCTTCCCCTGCGCAGATAGCGTCGCCGAATAGTGCGCGGCGTTGCGCCCGAGGTAGTCCTGCATCACGCGGACCTCGACCTCGCCGATCGGCACCGGCCGCAGCAGATTGGCGGTCAGGCGCGCGATGTGCGTGAGCCCATGAGCGGCGGCGGCCTGCGCGATCGCGCGGCCGACGAGCGCGATCGGCGGCCCCGCGTGCTGGTGCTCCGGGTGCCAGGGCCCGCGCGTAAGGGTGCTTGCGCGCCAGCGGCCCTCGGCCGCCTGAACGAACGCGGCTGCCGCCGAAGCGCCGGCGCCGCCGCCCGCCGTTGCGATCGTGTCCACCCGGTCTCCTTGCGCCGGAAGAGTTCGCTCCGCGCGCTTCGCTACTATATCGCGCCGTGGAGCCGCGCCACTTCCGCCACTGGCCGCCGAACCTGCCGCGCAGCCTTGCGCCCGCGCGCGAGACGCTCTGGCAGGTGCTCGAACGCACCGCGCGGCGTTTTCCGGACAAGCCGGCGACGATCTACCGCGGCGAAACGCGCACCTGGTCGGACGTCGAGCGCCGCGCGATCGCGCTCGCCGGCCATCTGCGCAAGGCCTGCGGGGTGCGCCGCGGCGACCGGGTGCTGCTCTGCATGCAGAACAGCGCCGACTGGATCGTCGCCTGCTTCGCGATCCTGCGCGCCGATGCGGTGGTGGTGCCGCTCGCGCCGATGAACCTCGCGCACGAGCTCGCCCATTACGCCTCAGACAGCGAGGCGCGGGCGGCGATTGCCGATTCTGAGACCGCGGAAAGGTTCTCGGGCCTTGCGCTTGAGCACCTCCTCGTCATGGGCGAGACGCCGATCCGGGCCGCCGACCCGGGCGCGCCGCAGTCCGCCCCCGGCGACCTCTGCCTGATGCCCTACACTTCCGGCAGCACCGGCCGACCCAAGGGCTGCATGCACACGCACGCGACGGTGCTGCACAACGTCGTCGGCTCGGCCCTGTGGAAAAACGTCACGCCCCAGGCGGTGGCGCTCGCGACCGCGCCGTTCTTTCACGTCACCGGGCTCATCCACAGTTTTCTCGCGCTCGCCTGGGCAGGCGGCACGATCGTCGTGCAGCGCCGCTGGGACCCGCTCGAGGCCGCCCGGCTCGTCGAGGCGCACCGCTGCACGCACTGGGACAACGTGCCGACGATGGTCGTCGACCTCCTCTCGCACCCCGAGGCGCTGCGGCACGACGTCTCCTCGCTCAAGTGGATCTTCGGCGGCGGCGCGGCGATGCCGGAGGCGATCGCGCAGAAGCTCTTCGAGCTGTGCGGCGTGCGCTACATCGAGGGCTACGGTCTCACCGAGACGATCTCGCAGACGCACATCAATCCGCCGCAGAACCCGAAGAAGCAGTGTCTCGGGATTCCGACGTTCGACACCGAAGCGCTCGTCGTCGACCCGGAGACGTTCGCGCCGCGAGCCCCGGGCGAGCAGGGCGAGATCGTGGTGCGCGGCCCGCAGCTGCTCGTCGGCTACTGGAAAAACGAGCAGAGCTACCGCGACGCCTGGGTGCGCATCGACGGGCGCGACTTTTTCCGCACCGGCGACCTCGGCCGCACCGACGAGGACGGCTACTTCTACATCTCCGACCGCCTGAAGCGCATGATCAACGCCGCCGGCTACAAGGTCTGGCCCGCGGAAGTGGAAGCGGCGATGTACCGCCATCCCGCGATCCAGGAGTGCTGCATCATCGCCTCGCCCGACGAGCGCCGCGGCGAGACGGTGAAGGCGGTCGTGGTGCTCAAACCCGGCGCGCAGGCCTCGGGCGACGAGATCCTCGCCTGGGCGAGAACGCAGATGGCCGCCTACAAGGCGCCGCGCAGAATCGAGTTCGTGCAGGCACTGCCGCGCACCGCCTCGGGCAAGATCCAGTGGCGCGCGTTGCAGGAGAAGGAATTCGGCCGCTAGTTTCGCTGCGGCGCCGCATTGCAGCGGTCGGACCTTCGTTGTACCTTCCCGCACCCACACAGAGGAGACCCGACAATGAGAAGAAGCGCATGCACGCTCGTTGCGGCGGTCGCGCTCGCGTTCGCTGCGACCGCCGCGTGGTCGCAGGACAAGCCGAAACCGCCGCCCGCCTGGTGGCAGGGAAAGCCCGAGGCGATGAAGGATTCGCCGCTCGCGCCTCACCCGGGCAAGATGACCGAGACGCCGGCTTCCGAGATCCCGATCGAGAGAATCAAGCTGCCCAAGGGCTTCAAGGTCGAGATCTGGGCCGCGGGTCTTCCCGGCGGCCGCGCGATGGCGATCGGCGACTCGGGCAAGAAGATCTACGTCGGCACGCGCGCGATCGGGCGCGTGTACGAAGTGACCGACCACGGCGACAAGCGCACCGTGCGCGTCGTGATCGACAAGCTGACGCAGCCTGCAGGCGTCGCGTTCCACAAAGGCTCGCTCTACGTCATGGCGATCGACAAGGTGCTGCGTTTCGACGGCATCGAGGACAACCCCGACGTCGCGCCGGTCGACCTCACCGACCGCTTCGCGCTGCCGCCCGAGCCGCATCACAACTGGAAGTACATCGCCTTCGGCCCCGACGGCAAGCTCTACGTGCCGTTCGGCGCCCCGTGCAACATCTGCGAGGTGTCGAAGGAGTACGCGCAGCTTCGCCGCTACAACCCGGACGGTTCCGGGATGGAGGTGATCGCGACCGGCATCCGCAACACCGTCGGCTTCGACTGGCACCCGAAGACCGGCAAGCTCTGGTTCACGGACCACGGGCGCGACTGGATGGGCGACGACACGCCGGATGACGAGCTGAACATCCTCGACAAAGAGGGCGCGTTCTTCGGCTTTCCGTACTGCCACGCGAAAGGCGTGCCCGATCCGGACATCAAAAAGCCCGATCCCTGCAAGGGCGTGACGCTGCCGATCGCCAACATGGGGCCGCACACCGCGGTGATGGGCATCAAGTTCTACACCGGCAAGATGTTCCCGAAGGAATACCAGGGCGCTGCGTTCGTCGCGCGCAAGGGCTCCTGGAACCGCACCGAGCTTTCCGGTTTCGACGTGGTGGTGGTGAAGGCAAGCCCCGACGGCAAGAACGCGAAGGTGCAGCCGTTCATGACCGGCTTCATCGAGGACGCGAAAGCGCGCAAGTTCTGGGGCCGGCCGGCGTACCTCGCGCAGCTGAAGGACGGCTCGCTCCTCGTCTCCGACGAGCAGATGGGCGCGATCTACCGGGTCACGTACCAGAAGAAGTAGTGCGGCGCGCGCGGCCGGGGCGGTGGGCAGCGCTGCTCGCCGCTGTTTTCGCCTGCGCAGCGCACGCCGATCTCGAGTCGCGGCTGCGCGTCTGCGCCGGCTGCCACGGCGCAGACGGCAACTCGACGATGGCCGGCGTGCCCTCGCTCGCCGGCCAGCCGCGCGTCTTTCTCGAGCACTATCTCGTCATGACGCGCGAGGGCATCCGCGGCACGGAGTTGATGCAGCAGGTCCTGAAGGGCGTGAGCGACCGCGAGATCGCCGCGATCGCCCGTCATTACGCCGCGCTTGAGCCGCGGGCCGAGCCCGGGCCGCGCGATGCGGCGCTTTTCGAGCGGGGCCGGCACGTCGCGCAAGCGCATCGCTGCGGCACCTGCCATGCTCCCGACTACCGCGGGCGCGAGCAGATGCCGCGCCTCGCAGGCCAGCGCGAGGACTTCCTGCTCGAGGCGATGCTCGCCTACCGCGAGAACCGCCGCCGCGGCGGCGACACGATCATGGCCGCGTCGCTCTACGGCATCGCCGAGGCGGACCTGAAGGCGCTCGCGCACTATTTCGCGCATCTGCCGTGAGCGCGCGCGTCGCCGCCGGCGTGCTGCTCGCGATTGCCTGCGCTGCGGCGGCGGCGCAGGAGGACGCGGTCACCGTCTCGGCGACGCGCCTCGAGCGGCCGACGCTGGAAGTGCCCGCGTCGGTCGACCGCGTGGACGCCGAGACGATCCGCTGGGCGCGGCCGCAGGTCAACCTCTCCGAGTCGCTCGCGCGCGTGCCGGGCCTCTCGATCCAGAACCGCCACAACTACGCACAGGACCTGCAGATGACCTCGCGCGGCTTCGGTGCGCGCTCGACCTTCGGCATCCGCGGGCTGCGCCTCGTCGCCGACGGCATCCCGGCGAGCTTTCCCGACGGCCAGGGGCAGGTGTCGCACTTCGATCTCGGCTCGGCCGAGCGGATCGAGGTGCTGCGCGGGCCGTTCTCGGCGATGCACGGCAACGCCGCCGGCGGCGTCGTGCAGATTTTCACCGAACGCGGCTCGCCGGGCGTCTCGGCCGAGCTGCTCGCGGGCGGATTCGACACGCTGCGCGAGGCGCTGAAGCTGGGCGGCGAGACCTGGGTGGTGAGCGCATCGCGTTTTCGCACCGGCGGCTGGCGCGAGCACAGCGCCGCCGTGCGCGAGCACCTCAACGCCAGAGCGACGCTTTCGGCCGGCGCCGAGACGCGCCTTGCGCTCGTCGCCAACGCGTTCGCGAGCCCCGAAGCGAAGGACCCGATGGGCCTCACGCGCGCGGAAATGCAGGCCGATCCGCGCCAGGTGAGCGCTGCGGCGCTCGCGTTCGACACCCGCAAGAGCCAGGCGCAGACCCAGCTCGGGGCGAGCCTCGAGCACCGGCTGTCGCCATCCGCGACGCTGCACGGCGCGATCTATCTCGGCGAGCGGCGCGTGCGCCAGTTTCTCGGCTTCGCGGGCGATGCGCCGGCGACCGCCTCCGGCGGCGTCGTCGACCTCGACCGCGGCTACGGCGGCGCGTCGCTGCGGCTTGCGGTGCGCGGCTCGCTCGGCGGCGCGCCGCTCGTGCTGCAGGCGGGCGGCGAATACGAGCGCATGGCCGACCGCCGCCGCGGCTTCGTCAACGCGGCCGGGCAACCCGGCGCATTGCGGCGCGACGAGGACAACATCGTCGCCGCCGCCGGCGCCTACGCGCAGGCCGAGTGGCGCTTCGCCGAGCGCTGGATCGCGCTCGCGGGCGTGCGCGCGAGCCGCGTCGCGTTCCGGCTCGAGGATTTTTTCGTCGCGCCCGGCAACCCGGACGACACCGGAAGCCGCGCGTACCGCGCGGTGACGCCGACGGCGGGTCTCCTCTACCGCGCGAGCCCGACCGTGAGCCTGTACGCGAACTACGGCCGCGGATTCGAGACGCCGACCTTCACCGAACTCGCCTATCGCGCAGGCGGCACCGGACTCAATTTCGCGCTCGAAGCCGCACGCAGCCGCCACGTCGAAGCGGGCGCGAAGGCGGTGCTCGGCGCGGGCACCCGCCTGAACGCGGCGGTCTTCGAAGTCGCCACCGACCGCGAGATCGTGGTGGACACCAACGTGGGCGGCCGCACCACCTACAAGAACGCCGGCCGCACGAGGCGCTCGGGCGCGGAGCTTTCCGTCGAATCGGCGCTCGGGGCCGGGTTCGAGGCGACGCTCGCCTGGACCGTGCTCGATGCGACGTTTCGCGACACCTTCACCGGCGGGACGCCGGCGGTCACCGTGCGCGCCGGAAACGTCTTGCCGGGCGTCGCGCCGCGCACGCTCTACGCCGAGCTGCGCTGGCGCCACGAGCCTTCGGGCTTTGCGGCCTCGCTCGAAGTGCTGCACAGGGGGCGCGTGGCGGTGAACGACACCAACACCGATTTCGCCGAACCCTACACCGTCGCGAACCTCGCCGCCGGATTCACGCAGCAAGGGGCGAAGTGGAAGCTCACCGAGTACGTGCGGATCGAAAACGCGGGCGACCGGCGCTACGTCGGCTCGGTGATCGTGAACGCCGCCGGCGGCCGGTTTTTCGAGCCTGCGCCGCGGCGGGCCGCCATGGTCGGGCTGCAGGCGACGCTCGCGTTCTGAGCGCCCTTTCGTCGCGCGCGCGCCTGGCGTAAGCTTCTCGCCGATCGAGGGGGCGCGGTGGGCGAGACGCGGTCAAGCGACGGCAGACGGCTGCGCATCGAAGCCGCGGCGCTCACGCACCGCGGCGCGGTGAGGGCGAGAAACGAGGACTGCGTCGCTGTGAACGGCTGGATCGCGCAGCAGGACATGCCGGCCGCGCGCGTTTTTGCGCGGCCGCTCGAGGCGCCGTTCGTGTGCCTGGTCGCCGACGGCATGGGCGGTCATCCGGCCGGCGACGTCGCGAGCCGCCTCGCGGCCGAGAGTCTCGCGAAGATGCTCGTCGCAGAGCCCGAAGACGGCATCGGCGCGGCGCTGCGTCAGGTGAACGCCCAGTTCTACGCCGTCATGCAGCGCTATCCGATCTGGGCCGGCATGGGCACCGTGGTCGCGGGGCTCGTCGCGCGAGCCGAAGGCATCACCGTTTTCAACGTCGGCGACAGCCGCGCTTACCGGGTCGCGGAAGGCCGGCTGGAGCAGCTCTCGGTGGACGACACCGCCGACGGCGAATGGGATGCGGGCGGCTTTTTGCTCCGCTCCGGCATGGTCACGCAGGCGATCGGCGGCGCCTGGGAATTCGCCGACATCGAACCGCATCTGTACGACGAGCCTTGCCGCCCGGGAAGCACCTACCTGCTGTGCAGCGACGGGCTGTACGACGCGCTCTCGTCCGAGGAGATCGCTGCGCTGATCGGCGCCGATCTGGCTGTCTCGGTGAACGCGCTTTTCGAGGCGGCGCTCGCGGCGCCTGCGCGCGACAACGTCTCTCTTGCGCTTGTGCGCATCGCCCGGGATTGCTCGCAGGTCGCGGCATGATTCCCGCCTCGGAGCTGCGCGCCGGCACCGCGTTCCGACACGGCGGCGAGCTGCTGCTCGCCACCGACGCCGAATATCGCGTCGCCGCCGGAAAATTCGGCAGCCTGGTTTTCGTCAAGGCAAAGGTGCTGAAGACCGGACACCTGAAGGAGCTGCGCTTTCACCCCGACGACAAGATCGAGGACGTCGAGCTCGAGCGCCGGCCGATGGAATATCTCTACGCCGACGGCGACGCCTTCACCTTCATGGATCCGGAGAGCTTCGAGCAGGTGAGCCTCGCGCGAGCGGCGATCGCCCCGCTCGACCGGTTCCTGCAGCCGGGTATGAGGATCCCGGTCGAGTTCGACGCCGGCGAGCCGGTGCGGGTCGTCGCGCCCGAGGCGGTCGAGCTGAAGGTCGTCGCCGCCCCGCCCGGCCTCAAGGAGCACGAGGGCACGCCCTTCAAGACCGTGGTGCTCGAAAACGGCATGGAGATCCTCGCGCCGCAGTTCATCAAGGAGGGCGACCACGTGCGCGTCGAGGTCGCGACCGGCAAGTACCTCGAGCGCGTGCGCAAGGACCCGCGCAAGCCGTAGCGCGGGCGCCACGGGGCGCCGACGCGCTCGAGGCCCGCGCCACCCTTCGGTCAGCGGCTCGGCCCCGGACGCACCGGGCTCGCGCGCGGCTTCGCGTGCCGGCGCGCCGGACGGTCCGCCTTGCCGTCGCGGTCGAGGTCGCGCTGGCGGTCGTGCTTTTCCCGCCAGATGCGCCGGCTCTCTACGTCTTGCGCGCGCTCGATGCGCGCGGCCTCCTTCGGCGTGATCTTGCCGTCGGCCCTCGCCCGCTCTTCCATGCGCTGGATTCGCTGCTGGCCCTTTCGCAGGCGTTCGGCTTCGCGCGGCGTGAGCTCGCCCGAACGTATCCCTTCTTCGATGCGGCGCTGCTGCTTCGCCTGGCGCTCCTCTATGCGCTCGGTCGAGGAAGTCTGCGCGAGCGCGGGCAAGCCGACACCCGCGGCGACGACGACGAGGACGGCGAGTTTGCCTTTCATCCGATTCTCCTTTCTGCGTCCGCGCGGAAGGACCCGCGCAGCCGGAGTAACGCGCGCCGGCCGGGCGCGGCCATTGCCGGACTGTAAAAAATGTAACGAGCTTTTGCGGAGTCGGCGGCGCTCGCGGAACTATGCCGCCCCTTGCGGGATCGCTCTCCGATATCCGAGACCCAGGATGAGGAGGCAGAAGCCGGCTGCGGCAAAGACCGCGGAGGCGCCTGCGGCGTCCACCGCGCGAGCCGCGACCCACACCCCCGCCGCCTGCCCGAGAAAGAGGCAGAAAGCAAAGAGCGCGAGCGCCGCACCGCGCGCCTCCGGGGCCATCTGCGTCGCGTGCAACTGCAGCGTGTTGTGCAGCATGTAGAGTCCGACGCCGAGCGCAAGCACGCAGGCAAACGCGATCGCGGCCGCAGGCGAAAGCGCAAGGCCGGCGTAGGCAACGCCGAGCAAAAGCCCGCCCGACGTGACGAGGCGGCGCTCGCCGAGGGCGGGCAAGAGCCGCCCGGCCGAGGCCGCGTAAAGCAGCCCGCCCGCAGCAAAAGCGGCCACGAGCAGGCCGCTTGCCGCAAGCCCGAGGCCGAGCGCCGTCTGCGCGTGCCAGGCGACGAAGGCAAACGCGCCGTGAAAGAGTGCACCTTCCAGAAACACGGTCGCCAGCACGACGCGCACGCGATGCCTGCGGAGCAGCCGTCCGAGGGCGGCGAACGCTGCGCCGAGGGTCGTTTCCGAGGCGAGCGGTGCGCGCGTCGCGGGATTGGCGCGCAGCTCGTGCGCGACGAGCGCCGCGGTCGCGGCGAAGATCGCGGCGAGCGCGACGAACGGCGCGCGCCACCCGGCGAGCGCTGCGAGCGTGCCGGCGCCCGCGGCCGCAAGCGCGATGCCGAGCATGTGGCCGACGAGAAAGCGCGCGAGCACCGTCTGGCGCCGCTCGTAGGGCACCGCATCGCCGATCCACGCCATCGAGATCGGGATGATCGCGCCCACCGTCGCGCCGGTCGCAAACCGCGCCGCGACGAGCAGCGCGAGCGTCGGCGAGAGGGCGCACGCGAGGTTGCC
>JAOAFL010000044.1 GCA_026416295.1 Burkholderiales bacterium
CGTCCTGCATCCGCTCGGCGCCCGGTCCGACCCTCAGACGGGCGCCGGTTCGGCGGCGTCGAAGTCGAGCTCGACCTTCGCCCCGTTCGGGTCGTGGAAGAAAAGCTGCCAGGTGCCGTAGGCGGGAAGTCTCCGCAGCTCGTAGGGCACCCCGCGCGCTTTCAGACGCGCGACCGTTTTCGCCAAGTCCTTGCCGGTGAAGGCCATGTGGTCGATTACCCCGGGTACCAGCTCCTGCCGCGGCCTTCCGGCGATCACGTGCAGGATCGCCTCGGTGCCGCCCTCGGCATAGAGCCAGGCGCCCGGAAACGTAAACGGCGGCCGCGGGCCGGGCTTGAGCCCCAGATGCTCCTCGTAGAACGCGAGCGTCGCGGCCAGATCGTCGGTGAGGATCGTGAAGTGGTTCATCGCGACCGCGCTCATCGCACGCTCCCTATGCCTTCGTCGCGCCCGCCTGCGCCTGCCGCACGCGCTCGAGCACGCTCATCGCGGTGGCGAGCAGGCCGGCGACGTCGCCGGCGTTCGCCGGCACGATCATCGTGTTCGAGGTTTTCGCGAGGTTCGCGAACGCCTCGACGTACTGCTGCGCGACCTTGAGGTTCGCCGCCTCCAGGCCGCCGCGGTCCGAGATCGCCTCGGCGACCGCGCGCACGCCGGCGGCGGTCGCCTCGGCGATGAGGCGAATCGCGGTCGCCTCGCCCTGTGCCTTGTTGATCGCCGCCTGCTTCTCGCCCTCGGACTTGAGGATCGCGGCCTGGCGCTCGCCGTCGGCGATGTTGATCTCCTCCTGGCGCTGGCCCTCGGACTTGGCGATGACGGCGCGCTTTTCGCGCTCGGCGGTGATCTGCTGCTGCATCGCGCGCAGGATCGACTCGGGGGGCGTCAAGCTCTTCAGCTCGTAGCGCAGCACCTTGATGCCCCAGTTGCGCCCGGCCTCATCGAGCACGCTCACCACCTGGCGGTTGATCTCCTCGCGCGATTCGAACGTCTTGTCGAGTTCCATCTTGCCGATCTCGCTCCTCAGCGTCGTCTGCGCGAGCTGCGTGATCGCCACCACGTAGTTCGCCGAGCCGTAGGAGGCAAGGCGCGGATCGGTGACCTGGTAGTAGAGGATGCCGTCCACCGCGAGCTGGGTGTTGTCCTTCGTGATGCACACCTGCTCGGGCACGTCGAGCGGTACCTCCTTCAGCGAGTGCCGGTAGGCGACGCGGTCGAGGAACGGAATGATGAGGTTCAGCCCCGGCTCGAGCACCGCGTGAAAACGCCCGAGGCGCTCGACCACGAACGCGTGCTGCTGCGGCACGATCTGCACGCCTTCGATGACGAAGGCGACCACCACCGCGAGGAAAAAGATCCAGACGGCGTACTTCTCGGTCGCCGGCACGAACGCCGCCGCGATCGACACCGCCGCCGCGACGAGCAGCTTGATCAGCATGGTGCGCCCTCCTCCTCGCTTCGCGCCCGTCAGTGCGGGCGGCGCGCGCTCACCCGCAGCGTGTTGCCGCGGGCGCCGGTAATGTACACGACCGCCCCGGCCGCGGGCGACGCGTCCTCCTCGACCACCGCCTCCCAGGTCGCGTCGCGGTAGCGCACGCGCGCAAGCCGCGCGCCCTCGTCGATCCAGGTCTCGAACGTGGCCGGCTGGCCGGCGTCGAGCGGCGCGACCGGTCGCGTCTGCTCGCGCGCGCGATAGGCGTACACGCCGTAGCAGCCGGCGGCGGCCATCGCGCCGAAGACGAGCGCCTGCACCGCGAAGTCCTGCTCGGCCCAGGCGGCCGCCGCCGCGCCGAACGCCGCGACGCCGAGAACGAGCAGGTAGAACGTTCCGGCGAGCAGCTCGATCACGACGAGCGTGAGCCCGAGAACCGCCCACGCGAGCGCCGGATCGAGGTCGTCCATCGGCCTAATTTAGAATCCGCCGCGCATGGACGCAACCGCGATCGCCGCGGAGCTCGCGGCGCTGAACGAAAACGGCGGGCTTGCGCCGCCGTTTGCGCGCCGCGACCCGCCGCTCGTGCCCGCGTGCGCCGCCGCGGTCGCCCGGCGGCTCCACGAACGGCGGCTCGCCGCCGGCTGGCGCCCGCGCGGGCGAAAGATCGGCTTTACCAACCGCACGCTCTGGCCGCGCTACGGCGTCTTCGAGCCGATCTGGGGGTTCGTGTACGACCGCACGCTGATCGAGGCGGCGCAAAACCGCGCCGTCGTTCCGCTCGCCGGTCTCGCGCAGCCGCGGATCGAGCCCGAGATCGCCTTCGGGCTGAAGCGCGCGCCGGCGGCCGCGGATCCGCACTCGCTCCTCGCCGCGATCGACTGGGTCGCGCACGCGGTCGAGATCGTGCAGTGCCATCACCCGGGCTGGGCGGTCGCGCTCGCGGACGCGATCGCCGACAACGGCCTGCACGGTCGACTGGTGCTCGGTTCGCCGGTGCCGGCGCACGCGCTCGGCGATCTCGCCGCATCCTTGCCGGCCGCGAGCGTCGAGCTGCGCCGCGACGAGGCGCTCGTCGAGCGCGGGCGCGGAGAAAACGTGCTCGGCAGTCCGCTTGCTGCGCTCGGCTGGCTCGTCGAGGCGCTCGCGCGCGATCCGCACGCCCCGCCGCTTGCCGCGGGCGACGTGGTGAGCACCGGCACGCTCACCGACGCGCACCCGGTCGCCGCCGGCGAGCGCTGGAGGACGCGCTTCGACGGGATCGCGCTCCCCGGCCTCGAGGTCGCGTTCGCATGAGCCGGCCGCTCGAGGGCATCACGGTCGTCGGTCTCGAGCAGGTGATCGCCGCGCCGTTCTGCACGCGCCAGCTCGCTGATCTCGGTGCGCGCGTGATCAAGATCGAGCGGCCGGGCGAAGGCGACGCCGCGCGCAGCTACGACCGCACGGTGAACGGGCTTTCGTCGCACTTCGTCTGGGTGAACCGCGCAAAAGAGAGCCTTGCGCTCGACGCGAAGCACCCGCGCGCGGCCGAGATCCTCGAGCGGCTTCTCGCGCGCGCGGACGTTTTCGTGCAGAACCTCGCGCCGGGCGCCGCCGAGCGGCTGGGGCTGGGCGCAGAGCGCCTGCGCGCGAAATATCCGCGCCTCATCTGGTGCGGGATCTCGGGCTACGGCGAGGCGGGCCCGTACGCCGCGAAAAAGGCCTACGACCTCCTCGTTCAGTGCGAGACGGGGCTGCTTTCGGTCACCGGCACCCCGGAGGCGCCCGCCAAAGCGGGCATCCCGGTCGCCGACATCGCCGCCGGGATGTACGCGTTTTCCTCGATCCTCGCCGCGCTCATCCGCCGGGCGCGCGACGGCGAGGGTGCGACCATCGAGGTGACGATGTTCGAGGCGCTCGGCGAATGGATGGGATTTCCGGCCTACTACACCGCCTACGGCGGCGAGCCGCCGCCGCGCTCGGGCGCGCACCACGCGACCATCGCCCCCTACGGGCCGTACCGCGCCGGCGACGGCCGCACGGTGTTTCTCGCGGTTCAGAACGAGCGCGAATTCGCGCGCTTCTGCGAGGGCGTGCTCGGCGAGCCGCGCCTGAAGGACGATCCGCGCTTTGCGACCGGCCCGGCGCGGCAGGCGAATCGCGCCGCGCTCGCTGCCGAGATCGAGCGGGTGTTCGCGCGCCTTTCCTCCGACGAGATCCTTCGCCGGCTGCAGGCGGCCGACATCGCCCACGCGGAGCTGCGCGACATGCGCGGGTTCTGGACGCACCCGCAACTTGCGGCGCGCGGGCGTCGCGTGCCGGTCGCTGCGCCCGGCGGCCGCTTCGAGGCGCTCAAACCGCCCTTCAACCTCGACCGGTTCGAGCCGCGTATGGACGCGGTGCCGGCGCTCGGCGCGCATACGCGCGCGATCCTCGCCGAACTCGGCTACGACGAGCCGACGATCGGCGCCCTCGCGGCCGAGGGCGCGGTCGCGCTCTAGCGGCGCGTTCTAGGACCGCTTGCCGGTCTCCAGACCGATCGCGCGCGCAAGGTCGCGATGCACGCGCGCGACGCGCTCGACCTCGCCCTTCGCGGGGAAGCGCTCGTAGAACCCCTCCTCGCGAAAGAGCGGCGCCATCTCGGCCCAGGGTTGGAGCCGCTTCTGCCAGCGCTCCGGGCGGCCGCTGGCGGGCTCGGCGTCCTCGCGCGCGAGATCCGCGCACACCCGGATCATCGCCTTGATGGTCACGGGCTTGGTGACCATGTAGGCGTCGTTGCCCCAGACCTTGTCGCCGAAGACCGCCTTCGCCGCCTGCAGAAAGTCGCGCACGATCGCGTAGTAGCGCGGCAGCTCCTTCGGCGTGCCGCCCGCCAGCTGTATCGAGCGCCAGCGGCCGCGCACCCAGCGGTGCAGCTCGTTGAAGAGTTCTGCCTGCAGCACCCACTTGTCGCGCTGACTGCGGCCGCCGAGCCGGTTGATGCGGTAGCGGAGCGGGCTGTCGCCCTCGCCGTAGAGCCGTTCGACCAGCCGCGCGGCGAACTTGCGGTCGGGCGCGGCCCATGAGACGCGCTCGTAGAGGTCGATCAGGTGGCTCTTGTTGATGCGCGTCGGCGTCGAGTTGATGATGACGAACATCTCGGCGGCGAAGTCCTCGCTCCTGCCGTCGAAGATGATGCACGGCACGTGGATGGTGGCGGCATCGGCCGGCCGCTCCTCCCTGTCGACGTGCAGCGCCTCAAGACGCTGCCGGCCGTCGATGACCAGGAACTTGCCGGCCGGCTCCGAC
>JAOAFL010000043.1 GCA_026416295.1 Burkholderiales bacterium
CGAAGGCAGGGGCTGCGGAAGGGTGGCAGAGCGGTCGAATGCACCGGTCTTGACAATTTGCCGGCGAAAGCCGGCCAGTTGCGGCGGCGGCTCACCTTTTGCGCGCAGCGCACAAGGTGATGCCGACGCCAAAACCGGAAGGCGAACGAAGGCAGGGGCTGCGGAAGGGTGGCAGAGCGGTCGAATGCACCGGTCTTGAAAACCGGAAGGGCCTAACCGCCCTCGGGGGTTCGAATCCCTCCCCTTCCGCCACGCCGCGGCCGCGCTGTCCCGGTGCAAGCGCGTTCCGCTAGAATCGCGCACCTTTCCGTCCCGGCAGCGCATGGCTCTCATCGTCCAGAAATACGGCGGCACGTCGGTCGGCTCGGTCGAACGCATCCGGAACGTCGCGCGACGCATCGCCAAGTGGCGCGCCGCCGGCCACGACCTCGTCGTCGTGCCCTCGGCGATGGCGGGCGAGACGAATCGGCTGATCGCGCTCGCAAAGGAAATCCAGCCGCAGCCGGATCCGCGCGAGCTCGACATGGTCGCGGCCACCGGCGAGCAGGTGAGCGCCGGGCTGCTCGCGATGGCGCTGCTCGAGCTCGGCGTCAAGGCGCGCAGCTATGCCGGCTGGCAAGTGCGCGTGCTCACCGATTCGGCGTTCACCCGCGCGCGCATCCAGGCGATCGACGAGGAGCGGCTGCGCCGCGACCTCGCCGCGGGCGTCATTCCGGTGGTCACCGGCTTTCAGGGGGTCGACGCCGCCGGCAACGTGACGACGCTCGGCCGCGGCGGCTCGGACACGTCGGCGGTGGCGCTCGCCGCCGCCCTCAAGGCCGCCGAGTGCCAGATCTACACCGACGTGGACGGCGTCTATACCACCGACCCGCGGATCGAGCCGCACGCGCGCCGGCTGCGAACGATCACCTTCGAGGAGATGCTCGAGATGGCGAGCGCCGGCTCCAAGGTGCTGCAGATCCGGTCCGTCGAATTCGCGGGTAGGTTCAAGGTGCCGACCCGCGTGCTTTCCAGCCTCACGGACCCGCTCGTTCCGGTCGAGGAGGAGGCGCGCGCCGGCACCCTCATCACTTTCGAGGAAGATCCGCACATGGCGATGGAACAGGCAGTGGTATCCGGCGTCGCGGCGCAGCGCGACGAAGCGAAGATCACCGTGCACGGCGTGCCCGACCGGCCGGGTATCGCCTACGGCATCTTCGGCCCGATCGCCGATGCCGGCATCAACGTCGACGTGATCGTGCAGAACGTGAGCCACGACGGCATGACCGACCTGTCGTTCACCGTCGCGCGCGGCGATCTCGCCCGAGCGCTCCGGATCCTCGACGAGCAGGTGCGCCCCCACATTCAATGCCGCGACATCACCGGCGACGACCGCATGGCGAAGGTCTCGATCGTCGGGCTCGGCATGCGTTCGCACGCTGGCATCGCGGCGAAGATGTTCCGCACGCTCGCCGAGGAAGGGATCAACATCCAGATGATCTCCACCTCCGAGATCAAGATCTCGGTGGTGATCGACGAGAAGTACGCGGAGCTCGCGGTGCGCGTGCTGCATCGGGCCTTCGGGCTCGAGCAGGGGTAGAATCGCCGCTGCCGGTGCGAGGTCCGAGCGGCCGCGTCGCGGGCGCGGCGCGATCCGCAGGCGCCTGTGCCCGACGCCGTGCGGATTCCGAGCGCAGCGAAACGGAGTGATGCCCGAGAGGCCGAAGGGGGCGCCCTGCTAAGGCGTTATACGAGGCTAAACCTCGTATCGAGGGTTCGAATCCCTCTCACTCCGCCACACGTCCCGATCCGCGCACGCGCCGTGCGGATCTGCGCCGGGCGGCGCGTGCGCCGCGCCGCCCCGGCGGCGCGCGATCGCTGACCGCCGCGCGGCGACGGTTTCCCGGGGATTGAGCCGCGCGAATGAAGATCAACAAGATCGACCACGTCTGCATCGCGGTGCGCGATCTGGAGGCGGCGCGCCGCGCCTGGGAGCCGATCCTCGGAAAAGAGGCGCCCGACGACGCCTATGAGGATGCGCCGGAGAAAATCCGCGTCGCGCGCTACTGGCTGGGCGGCGTCGGCTTCGAATTGATCGAATCGCTCGCGCCGGACGGAGAAGTCGCGAAGTTCATCGAACGGCACGGCGAGGGCGTGATGCTCGTCGCCTTCAACGTGGACAGCACCCGCGCGGCGATCGAGGAGCTGAAAGCGCGGGGCTATCCGATCGTCGGCGGGCCGCGGCCTTTTCGCGACTGCGAATACGCGTTCGTGCATCCGAAGGCGGTGAACGGCGTGCTTCTGGAACTCATCGATTACCGCTGGCGCGAACTGGCCGAGGCGAGCGCGCCCCCCGGCGAGGGTGCGCGAGATCGCGCCTTCGCCGAACCGCGGCCGGCGACGCGGGCCGGGGCGCAGGTCGAGTACCGCGCGCGCAAGAAAACCGCGCGCCTTCACGATCCCCGCCGCGGCTTTGCGCTCGCGGAGATCGAAAGCGAGGTGCGCGAGGATCCGCTCACCGGCGAGACCGCGCGTATCTGCCACTTCGCGTTTCCGCCGCGCACGGTCCCCGATCTGTCGCCGATCGCGGAGGCGACGCGCGCCGGCTGCCCGTTCTGTCCGGAGCGCATCGAATCGGTGACGCCGCGCTACCCTGCGGAGGTGCTGCCGGAGGGGCGCCTGCGTCGCGGCGAGGCGCTCCTTTTCCCGAACCTCTTTCCGTACGACGACCTCTCGGCGATCGTCGCGATCGAGCGCGCGCATTTCGTGCCGATGCACGCGCTGCGCGCCGAGGCGATCGCCGACGCGCTGCTCCTTGCGCGCGACTTCATCGCGCGTTCGGCGGCGGCGTTCTGCGCCCGGCAAGCCTTCGGCATCGTCACCTGGAACTACATGCCGCCCTCGGGCGCCTCGCAGGTGCATCCGCACCTTCAGGTGATCGTCACCGATGCGCCGGGCAACGCGCTCGCGCGGGAACTTGCGGCCGAGACGCGCTTTCTCGAGCGCCACGGCATCCCCTGGCCGCAGGCGCTGCGCGATGCCGAGCGCGCGGGCGAGCGGCGGGTGCTCGAGGAAGGCGCGGTCCTTTGGTGGGTCCCCTACTGCCCGGCCGGGATGCTCGGGGATGCCCAGGCGCTCATCCGCGGCCGCGCGACGCTCACCGAGTGCAGCGACGAGGAGGTACGCCTTTTCGCCGCGACGCTTGCGCGGCTTGCGGCCGCCTATGCGCGCCTCGGACACTGGAGCTTCAATCTCACGCTCTTTCCGGATTTCGAAGGCGCCGTCTCGGGCCGGCACTGGCTCGGCGCGCGTTTCCTGCCGCGCTTCTACCTGCACCCCGAGCTTCACAACTCCGACGTCGCCTACCTTCAGCTTCTGCTCGGCGAAAAGTTCAGCATGGTCAGGCCCGAGGCGCACGCCGCGGCGCTTCGCGAGGCGCTTGGCGCGTAACGCACGCGCTCGGCGAACGAGGGCGGGCGTTGCCGAACAGACAGTTTTCGCTTGGGTGCCTCGCCGAGGCGGGATGCGTGCAGCATCGGACCGGGCGCCCGCCCGCGCGGGGACGATGCCGGACTTCGCCGCGCCTTCCGCCTGAAATGTCGCGTGCCGCATTGACCGGTCGCAACCGGCGCGCCTACAATGCGCGCCCACCGGAGGCAACGCGGAGTCACGCGCAGTGGATCCTTGTTCGAGTTACGGTAGGCGCCGGTTCTTCGTGACCGGCGAGCGCTCGGCAAGGTAGCGGTCCGCGCATTCTCCGCGCCGCTCGCCCGCCGAGTGCGGGCGGCGGCGATGCCGGGAACCTCTCGGCGTCCTCGCAGGCAATCTCACCGTTTCGGCGCGTTCGCGTCCCGGTTCGGCTGCGTACCGGGCGGCGCGCGCGGCACGAACGGCTTCCCCCGCGCGGCTTCGCCCTGATCAAGGGAGGCCGTGATGCAGATCGCGATTCGCACAGGCGGTGCATCGCAGGACGTTCTGCGCGCGCCGCTCTGGCGCCGGGCGCGGGCCGGTGAGGGCCGCGTTCGTTCGGCCGTCACACAGGTTCTCGAGAATAACGGGAGGGCGGCATGAGGGTTCCGGTCTTCAGGGAGCTCTTTGTCGCGTTCATTCGCGCGCGGAGATTCCTGCGTCATTTCCGCCGCCTGGCGCTTCTCGAAACGGTCGCGCGCACCGGCGTCAACCGGGAAATCCCGCCCGCGCTCGCCCGCGAGCTCGCCGGCACCGCGCAGTGCAGCCCCGACGAGCTTTTCGCGCGGCTGCGGTCGCACCCGGACGGCCTCACCGACGCGCAGGCGAGGGAGGTTCGCAGGCGCGTCGGACCGAACGAGGTGGACCACGAGCGTCCGCTTCCCTGGTGGAAGCACCTCTGGCTCGCCTACCGCACGCCGTTCAATCTATTGCTCACCCTCCTTGCCGCCGTGTCTTTGATCACCGAGGACATGAAGGCGGCGACCGTCATCGGCACGATGGTGGTGCTCGCGACGCTCTTGCGGTTCTGGCAGGAGTCGAAGTCGAACCGCGCGGCGGAGAAGCTCAAGGCGATGGTGCATACCACCGCCACGGTGATGCGGCGCGACATCTCCGAGGACGCCGCGCCGATCTTCCGGCGCTATTTCGGAGCGGAAATCCGCGTCAAGCCCGCGCGCAAGGTGGAAATCCCCATCCGGGATCTGGTGCCGGGCGACGTGATCGTGCTATCCGCCGGCGACATGATCCCGGCCGACTGCCGGGTGCTTTCTGCCAAGGACCTGTTCGTGAGCCAGGCGGCGATGACCGGCGAATCGCTGCCGGTGGAGAAGTTCGCGACGGTCCGCAGTCCTGCGTCGAGCCCGTTCGAGCTGGAGAACCTCCTCTTCATGGGCACCAACGTGGTCTCGGGGACCGCGACGGCAATAGTCGTCCACACCGGCAACCGCACCTACTTCGGCGCGCTCGCCGCGCGGGTCACCGCGTTCGAGCCGGGGGCGAACCAGTTCCAGGCGGGGGTCAACCGGGTGAGCTGGCTGCTGATCCGCTTCATGCTGGTGATGGCGCCGCTCGTGCTGATTCTGAACGGCCTCACGAAGGACGACTGGCTAGAGGCGTTCCTGTTCTCGCTCTCGGTCGCGGTCGGTCTCACCCCCGAGATGCTGCCGATGATCGTCACCTCGACCCTCGCGAAGGGCGCGGTGGCGCTCTCGCGCAAAAAGGTGATCGTCAAGCGGCTCGACGCGATCCAGAACTTCGGCGCGATGGACGTGCTGTGCACCGACAAGACAGGCACCCTCACGCAGGACCGGATCGTGCTCGAGCGGCACATCGACCTGCACGGCGAGCGCTCGGACACCGTCCTCGAATACGCGTATCTGAACAGCTATCACCAGACGGGCCTGAAGAACCTGCTAGACGTGGCGGTGCTCGCGCACGCCGAAGAGCTCCGCGAGCTGGAAGTCGCCACGGTGTTCCGCAAGGTGGACGAGGTGCCGTTCGATTTTCAGCGGCGGCGCATGTCGGTCGTGGTGGCGGAGCAGGACGCGCATCATCTGCTGATCTGCAAGGGAGCGGTCGAGGAGGTCCTCGGCGCGTGCTCGCGCGTGCGCGACGGAGACCGCGAGGAGCCGCTCACCGCGGAGCGCCTCGAACGCGTTCGCGACCTCACCGCGTCGCTGCACGAGGAGGGCCTGCGCGTCGTCGCCGTCGCCGCAAAGGCGCTCCCGCCCGTCAAGAACGTGTACGGCGTCGCCGACGAAACCGATCTCACCCTCGTCGGACTGATCACCTTTCTCGATCCGCCGAAGGAGAGCGCCGCGCCGGCGCTGCGCGCCCTTGCCGAGCACGGCGTGGCCGTCAAGATCCTCACCGGCGACAACGAGCGCGTCGCCGCGAAGGTCTGTCAGCAGGTGGGCCTTGCGCCCGACGGCATGCTCCTCGGCGCCGACGTCGAGCGCATGAGCGACGCCGAGCTTGCGCTCGCCGCCCGGCGCTGCAACGTCTTTGCGCGGCTGACGCCCGCCCACAAGGAGCGCATCGTCCGGCTGCTCAAGGCGAGCGGCCACACGGTCGGTTTCCTCGGCGACGGCATCAACGACGCCGCGGCGTTGCGCGCCGCCGACATCGGCATTTCGGTGGACTCGGGCGTCGACATCGCCAAGGAAGCCGCCGACATCATCCTGCTCGAGAAGAGCCTGCGCGTGCTGGAAGAGGGCGTGGTCGAGGGACGCCGCACGTTCGCCAACATGCTGAAGTACATCCGCATGACGGCGAGCTCCAACTTCGGCAACGTCTTCAGCGTGCTCGTCGCGGGCGCCTTTCTGCCGTTCCTGCCGATGCTGCCGCTGCACCTCCTCGTGCAGAACCTGCTCTACGACATCTCGCAGATCGCGATCCCGTTCGACAACGTGGACGAGGAGCTGGTGCGCAAACCGCAACGCTGGAACCCCGGACACATCGGGCGCTTCATGGTCTGCTTCGGGCCGGTCAGCTCGATCTTCGACATCCTCACCTTCGCGGTGATGTGGTACGTGTTCTCGGCCGACACGGTCGAGGAGCAGACGCTCTTTCAGTCGGGCTGGTTCGTCGTCGGGCTGCTCACGCAGACGCTCGTCGTGCACATGATCCGCACGCCGCGCCTGCCGTTCGTCGAGAGCCGGCCCTCGCCGGCTCTGCTCGCGACGACCGCGGCGATCATGGCGATCGGCATCTTTCTGCCGATGGGGCCGCTTGCGGAGTACTTCAAGCTGCAGCCGCTGCCGCCCGCCTTCTTCCCGATCCTCGCGGCGATTCTCGCCGGCTACGTCGCTCTGGCGACGCTGATGAAAATCTTCTATGCGCGGAGGTTCGGATGGCAGTGACCGCAGGCAAAAGGGACGCGGCCGCGCGCGCGGCGTGTATCATCGGCCGCCGCACGCTCGGGGAGGAAGGCTCATGAAGCTTGCGCGTCGGGACGAAACCGGCCGCGCGGGAATCGCGCGTGCCTCGCTCTGCGCGAGCGTCGCGGCGCTCGGGTTTCTCGTTGCCGAAGGCGCGCGCGCCGCGCGCCCGATGGTGACCGACGATGCGAGGATCGTGGATGCGAAGGCCTGCCAGCTCGAAGCCTGGGTGAAGCGCGACCGCGAGAGTACCGAGCGCTGGGCGCTTCCGGCGTGCAACTTCACCGGCAACCTCGAGGTGACGCTCGGGGGCACTCGCATCCGCGACGCCGAAGGCGAGCAACCGACCGACGTCGTCCTTCAGGGAAAGACGCTTTTCCGGACGCTCGAGCCGGGCGGCTGGTCCTGGGGGCTCGTCGTCGGCACCGTGCGGCATCCGCGCCTCGATCGCGAGCGCTGGCTGCTCGGCGACCTCTACGCTTATGTGCCCGCCACCTTCTCGTTCCGCGAAGACCGGGTGATCGTGCACACGAACCTCGGGTTGCTGCACGAGCAGGCGAGCGACCGCCGCTTCCTCACCTGGGGGCTCGGCACCGAGCTTCAGCTCGCCGCCGGCACCTGGCTGATCGCCGAGGCGTTCGGCCGCAACGAAGGCCGGCCGTTCTATCAGGCGGGCGTGCGGCACTGGATCGTGCGCGACCGGGTGCAGATAGACGCGACCTTCGGCGATCGTCTGGGACGCGGCGGCGCCGAGCGGTTCTTTTCGATCGGCGTGCGGCTGATCTCGCCGCCCTTCCTTCCGTGATCCGAAAAGACGCGTCGGCCGCTCGTTTTGCGCTGCGGTCGGCTACAATGCGCGCCGTCATTGGGGAGTAGCCGACCTCCCGTGCGGGAGGGGAGCGCGTCAACACACTCGCCCCATCGGGCGTGGCGCGTTCGGTCTCCGGGCCCGGTGAGACCTTTGACCGCGCCGCTCGCGCAAGGCCGGGCGGGGGGCGCGGTCACGGGTCCCGGATCCGGCCTGGGAGAGCCGCATGGAAGCGCTGCTCGTCTCGACCGGCATCGTCGCGCTGGCCGAGGTCGGCGACAAGACCCAGCTCTTGTCCCTCGTCCTTGTCGCGCGCTTTCGGCGACCGGCGCCGATCGTCCTCGGAATCCTCGCCGCGACGCTCGCGAACCACGCGCTCGCGGCGGCGGTGGGCGCCTGGGCGCAGGCGGCGCTCGGCCCCGTGCTCCTTCGCTGGATTCTCGGGCTTTCGTTTCTCGCGATGGCCGTCTGGGCGCTTGTTCCGGACAGGCTCGAATCGTCGGGCGCGAGCGCGGGGCGCTACGGGGTGTTCGGCGCGACGCTCGTCGCCTTTTTCCTCGTCGAGATGGGCGACAAGACGCAGATCGCCACGGTCGCGCTTGCGGCGCAGTACGCGGCGTTCTGGAGCGTCGTCGCGGGAACCACGGCGGGCATGATGATCGCGAACGTCCCGGTCGTCCTCTTCGGTGAGCGGATCGCACGGCGACTGCCGGTGCGGCTGCTGCGCGCGGTCGCGGCGGCGGTGTTCGCGGCCTTCGGCGCCGCGGTGCTCCTCGACCTCCGCAGCGCGGGCTGAGCCGGGCGCGCGGCGCTTACGTCGTTCAGCCCGGATACCAGCGCGCCTCGCGCCGCTCGGCGAAGCTCGCAAGGCCTTCGGCCGCCTCGGCGCTGCGGCGCTTTGCGGCGTGCTCGGCGACGAGCCGCTCGAATTCGGCGTCGGAGACAAGCGCGCCTGCGACGCGCATTGCGCTTCGCTTGCTCTCGGCAAGCGCCTCGGGCCCCGCCTTGAGCAGGCCCTCGATCACCGGCGCCGCGGCCGAATCGAGCGCGCCCGGCTCGCAGAGTTCGTGCACCAGGCCGATCGCCTGCGCGCGTTCGGCGCTGATCCGCTCGCAGGTGAGCGCGTAGCGGCGCACCTGCCGCAGGCCGATCGCGGCGACGAGCTGCGGAAAGATGATCGCCGCGGTGAGCCCCCAGCGCGCCTCGCTGATCGCGAAGGTCGCGCTGCGCTCGGCGATCACCACGTCGCAGGAGGCGACCAGTCCCGTTCCGCCGCCGATGCAGGCGCCCTGCACGAGCGCGACCGTGGGCTTGGCGAGCTCGTTCAGCCCCCGCATCGCGGCGGCGGTGCGGCGCGAGACTTCGACGTTTGCGCGCTCGTCCCGGCGGCTCGTTTCCGCGATCCACTTGAGGTCGGCGCCCGCCTGGAAATGCCGCCCGGCGCCACGGAGGACGACAACGCGCACCGCCGGGTCGCCGGCGATGCGCGCGAACGCCTCGAGCAACCCCTCGATCAGCGCGCCGTCGTAGGCGTTGTTCACCTCCGGGCGGTTGAGCGTGACGGTGGCGACGCCGCGCCGGTCGGTTTCGAGCAAAACTGCGGACATGCGTTCACCTCGCAGGAACAGTTGGCGACGTCGCGCCCGGCTCCGGCGCGATCGCCCCGGCGGCGCGCAAGCGCGCGATCCGCTCCAGCGTGTAGCCCGCCTCGCGAAGAAGCGCCTCGGTGTCTTCGCCCATCGCCGGCGCAGCGCGCGCGGGAAGCGCCACACCCGGGGCGCGGATCGGCGAGGCGATCATGCGCGCGCGGCGGCCGTCGGCATACGCGTACTCGGCGATATTGCCGCGCTCGGCGACGAAGGCGCCCTCGAGCGCCTGCGCGACGTCGTACACCGGCGCGCACGGGACTTTTCCGGCGAAGCGCTCGAGCCACTCGCCAGTCGTGCGCCGAGAAAGCTCGGCATCGAGCAGCTCGGTGAGGAGGTCGCGATGGGCGAGCCGCGCCGCGAAATCGGCAAAGCGGGGATCCGTCTTCCACTCCGGCCGGCCGAGCGCATCGGCGAGCACGCCCCAGAATTTTTCCTTGTTGCACATGATGAAGATCCAGCCGTCGCGGGTGCGGTAGAGCTGGCTCGGCACGAGGCTCGGATGGGCCGAGCGCGGCGCGCGGCCGGTCGTTGCGCCTGCGTTCAGGTACCAGGTGGCCGGGTAGTTGAGCATGTGGAGCGCGACGTCGAAGAGCGAGGTGTCGAGGTCCATGCCGCGACCGGTCTCCCGCGCGCGCAACACGCCCGCGAGGAGCGCAAACGCCGCGACGAGCCCGGTCATCAGGTCCACCACCGACAGCCCGAAGCGCACCGGCGGCCCGTCGGGCTCGCCGGTGAGCGACATGTGGCCGGCCTCGGCCTGCATCAGGTAGTCGTAGCCCGGCCAGCTTGCGCGCGAGCCGGTGCGCCCGTAGGCCGAAAGGTGCACGCACACGATGCGCGGATTGGCCGCCTTCAGGTGTTCGTAGGTGAGGCCGAGCTTTTCCGGAAGGTCGCCGCGCAGGTTGTCGAGAACGGCATCCGCGCGCGCGGCGAGCGCGGCGAACGCTGTTCTGCTTTCCGGGTGCTTCAGGTCGAGCGTGACGCTTTTCTTGTTGCGGTTGAACGTCTGGAAGAAGTGGCTATCGCCGGGGCCGAAGAAATGCGGTCCGACGTGTCGGCCGACGTCGCCGCCCTCCTTGTGGTTCTCGATCTTGACGACCTCGGCGCCGAGGTCGGCGAGAAACGATGTGCCGAAGGGCCCTGCGCCGTACTGCTCGACCGCGAGCACCCGAAGGCCGGCAAGCGGCGGCGGCGCGCCGACGGGCTCTTCGCCGCTCATTTCGCCGCCTGCACGTGGCAAAGCGCGGCCTCGAGTTCGCGCGCGCTTCGCGCATCGAGATCGAGCACGCAATCGCGAATGCGCCTTGCCGAGGGCTCATCCAGCGTCTGCGCGCAGTTCTCGAAGAACTTCCGCTCGATCTCCGCTTCCGAAAGCGGCCGGTCGGGATTGCCGAGGTTCACCGCGACGCGGTGCGAGACCGTACGGCCGTCCGAGAGCGCGACGATCACTTCGCCGCTGTAGTGCCGGGGAAAGGTGCTCGCCTCGTCCACGGCATAGTTCACCTTGTCCATGAGCGCCTCGATCTCCGGCGCGCGGAAAGCCTCCGGCCGAAGCTCGGCCATGCCGAAGCGGCCGCGCGCAAGACCGCAGGCGACCGCGTAAGGCAGGCTGAATTTCGCGTCGTAGTCGCTCTTCGGACGGCGCTTCGCCGCGAGCGGCTCGCACACCGACTTCACGACGCCCGCCGGAACGAGCGCGCGCACCGAACGCACGCGCGCAGGATCCACGCCCGCGCGATGCAGCGCGATCGCCGCTTCGATCGCGGCGTGCACGAAATGGCACGCCGGGTACGGCTTCATCGACACGTTCTCGGTTTCCCAGACGCTTCCGAGCGCGGCAGTCGCCGCCGCCAGATCGCAGGCGGCGAACTCGGCGGGCGCAAGGTGGCTGCGGAAGAGCCCGAAGCGGCCCTCGTACGCCTCGCGCGGCGCGGGGATGTCGTCTGCCGCGAGCGCCGCCGCGGTGATGCCGCAGGCCGCGGCCCAGCCTGGGTGCAGGCGCTTGGTCCAGGCGCCGTCCTCGATGAACTGGAGGCTTCCGCTCGCGAACGAGAGCGCGATGCCCTGCGCGGTGGCGAGCCGGGCCGCATCGAGCTTGAGGAGATATCCGGCGACGAGGCTTGCGGCGAACGCACCGATCAGCCCGGTCGGGTGAAAACCCACCTGATGAAAACCGCCCTTTGCGACGCTCGCAAGCCGCGCGCCTGCCTCTACGCCGGCGACGTAGGCGGCGAGGAGCTCGGCGCCCGAGGCGTCGCGCTCGGCGGCGACGGCGAGCGCCGCGGGGAACGCGCTCACTGTGAGGTGAATGACGCCAGCCGGGTGCGTGTCGTCGTAATCCAGCCCGTGAAGAAGCGCGCCGTTCGCGAACGCGGCATCGCGCATCGGCAATCGCTCTCGCCGGCCGATCACGCCGCGCGCGCCTGGCCCGGCAAGGCGCGCGATCGAGCGGACGATCCGCTCGGCGAAAGCCTCGCGGCGGGCGGCGAACGCGCAGCCGATCGCGTCGAGGACGAGGTGCTTCGCCCGCCTGCGCACACGCTCCGGAATCGCGCCGGGCGAGAGGTCCGCGGCGAAGCGCGCGAGCGTCTCCGAGATGCTCGCCGTCGCCGGCGAGGCGGGCAAGGCCGAAGGCGTCGGAGCGACGGCGCCGGCGTCGTTCATTTGTACGGACAATAGAGCGCGCGCGCCGGCGTTGTCAAGGCCGGCCTCTAGCGCCGCAGTTCGATGCGGTAGGTGTAGCGGCTCGACGGGTGCACGTTGTCGGCGAGTTCCAGCACGCGGCCGCGCTCGTCGAAGTAGCGGCGCCGGATGGCGAGGCCCGGGGCGCCGGCGGGAACGCCGAGGCTCTCGGCGTCCTCGGCCTCCAAAGCGACGCCGGCGATCGTCTGCTCGACCCGCTCGATGCGCAGCCCGAACTCGCGCTCGATCAGCGCGTACACCGGGCCTTTCGCGCGGCGCAGCCGGGCTTCGATGCCCTTCAGCGCCGGGTTGAGAAACAGGCGCGTGATGCCGAAGGGCCGGCCGCCGGGCGTCTCGCGCCGGAGCGCGACCGCGCAGATCCATTCCTCGCCGGGTTTTGCCCCGAGCGCGCGCGCCTGCGCCGCGGTCAGCCCGACGCGGCCGATGTAGCGGTACTCGAAGTCGGTGGTGAGCGCGTACTGGAAAAGGTCGCGCAGCGACGCAATGCCGTGGCTGTAGCGCGTCTCGTCCGGAAGCGCGGCGACGACGGTGCCGGCGCGCGGCCGGCGGCGAACGAGCCCCTCGGCGGCGAGCAGGCGGATCGCCTCGCGCACCGTGTGGCGCGAGACGCGGAGCCTGCGCGAAAGCGCGAGCTCGGTCGGAAGCTGCGCGCCCAGCGCGTAGCGCCCCTCGGCGATCGCACGGCGCAGGTCGCGCGCGATCGCCGCATAGCGGGGGCCGGCCGGCGGGGAGCGCCGTGACCACGAACGGGTTGCCGCAGGCATATATTGTCCGTACAATTTTACCGGCTTTCGTATCCGGGAGGCGGCGATGGCAGGCGAAGCGGTAGAGGTCGGCGAGCGCACGTTCCGCGAGCGCTTCGGGCGCTACTACGAGGACTTCCGCGTCGGCGACATCTATCAGCACCGCCCCGGGCGAACGATCACGCAGTACGACAACATCGCGTTTACGCTCCTCACGATGAACACGCATCCGCTGCATTTCGACGAGGAGTACGCGAAGCACAGCGAGTTCGGCCGCTGCATCGTGGCGAGCCCCCTGACGGTCGCACTGATGGTCGGCATGAGCGTCACCGACGTGAGCCAGAAGGCGATCGCGAACCTCGGCTGGACCGACATCCGCCTCACGCACCCGCTCTATCCGGGCGACACGCTCTACGCGGAATCAGAGGTGCTGGAGAAACGCGAATCCCGGAGCCGGCCGGACGCCGGCATCGTCACCGTGCGCACGAGCGGCTTCAACCAGAACGGCGTCAAGGTGTGCGAGTTCAAGCGCACGATCCTCGTCATGAAGCGCTCGGGGAATGCCCTGGAGCTGAAGGCCAACTACTGAGCCGCGACGGAGACCGCGCAATGAAACCGAGCCCCGCACCGCGCACGCCGCGCCGCACCGATCCCGCGGAGGAAGCGGCGCTGCTGGAAGCGATCGACCGCTGGCTCGAGAAGGAAGTGCGCCCGCAGGCGGCGCGCCTCGAGCGCGAGGACCTCTACCCCCACGAGATGGTCGAGACGATGAAGAAAATGGGCCTTTTCGGCGCGGTGCTCGACCCGAAGTGGGGGGGACTCGGGCTTTCGGCCTCGACCTACGCGAAGATCGTGATGCGGATCTCCAGCGTCTGGATGTCGCTCACCGGCATCTTCAACTCGCACCTCATGATGGCGGTGCTCGTCGAGCGCTTCGGCACCGAGGCGCAGAAGGCACGCTGGCTGCCGCGCATGGCCGCAGGCGAGCTGCGCGGGGGACTGGCGCTCACCGAACCGGATGCCGGCACCGACCTCGCGGGCATTCGCACACGCGCGGTGCGCGAGGGCGACCATTACGTCGTGAACGGCACGAAGCTCTGGATCACGAACGGGCTCGAGGGAAACTGCTGCGCGCTGCTCGTCAAAACCGATCCTTCGGCCGATCCCCCGCGCCGCGGCCTCACGATGTTCATCGCCGAAAAGGGTCCGGGCTATACCGCCTCCCGCAAGCTCGAGAAGCTCGGCTACCGGGGCGTGGACACCGCGGAACTCGTCTTCGACAACTTTCGCCTTCCGGCGGAGAACCGCATCGGCGAGGAAGGGCAGGGGTTCTACCTCGCGGTGAGCGGGCTGGAACTCGGCCGGATCAACGTCGCAGCGCGCGGCGCGGGGATCGCCAAGGCCGCGCTCGACGAATCGGTGCGCTATGCGCAGATCCGCCGCACCTTCGGAAAACCGATCTGCGAGCACCAGGCGATCCAGTTGAAACTGGGCGAGATGGCGACGCGCTACGAGGCGGCGCGGCTTCTGGTCGAACATGCGGCCGAGGCCTACGACGAAGGCCGTCGCTGCGACATGGAAGCCGGGATGGCGAAGTATTTTGCGTCCGAAGCGGGCCTGGAGAACGCCCTCGAGGCGATGCGCATCCACGGCGCCTACGGCTATTCGAAGGAGTACCCGATCGAGCGGCTGCTGCGCGATGCGCCGCTCATGTGCATCGGCGAAGGCACGAACGAGATGCAGCGCATCATCATCGCGCGCCAGCTGATCGAGCGGAACCGGATCTGAGCGCGGCAGCCGGTAGAATCCCGGCGGGATCTCCGGGTGCACCGTGGACCGCACCGAGCGCTTCTACAGGATAGACAGGATGCTGCGCGCGGGCCGCGCCGTCCCGTTCGCCGAGCTTCAGGAAGCGCTCGGCATCTCGCGCGCGCAACTGAAGCGCGACCTCGCCTACATGCGCGACCGGCTCAATGCCCCGATCGAGTACGACCGCGATTCGGGCGGCTACCGCTTCGGGCGGCCGCTCGCCGGGCCACGCTACGAACTGCCCGGGCTCTGGTTCTCGGCGGCCGAAATCTACGCGCTGCTTACCATGCGCCATCTCCTCGAGAACCTGCAGCCGGGGCTTCTTGCGCCGCACCTCGAGCCGCTTCTCGATCGCGTGCGCTCGATCCTCGGCTCGGGCGAACATTCGGAGGAGGAAATCGCGCGCCGCGTGCGCGTGCTTCAGCTTGCGGCGCGAAGGCTGAAGCACGAGCACTTCTCCACCGTTGCGCATGCGACCCTCAGGCGCCGGCGCCTGCGGATCCGCCACTACAACCGGCTCGAAGACCGCGAGACCGAGCGCACGATCTCGCCGCAGCGGCTCGTTCACTACCGCGACAACTGGTACGTGGACGCCTACTGCCACCTGCGCGAGGCG